>NZ_JAKJSY010000037.1:0-42222 GCF_050337445.1 Vibrio minamisatsumaniensis
GCTCTTCAGCTTGCTCTGCCAATAATCGTTTGAGTTTGGCATTTTCAGTGGCGAGCTCCCTTTCTCTATCGCTGATTTTCGCATCTTTTTTGACGGCTTTACGCCACCCATAAATTTGAGATTCATATAGCGAAAGCTGTCGTGCGGCAGCAGAGACACCGACTTTCTCTGCTAACTTAAGCGCTTCGGCTTTAAATTCAGGAGCATGTTTGATTCGTGTTTTCTTAGTTGTCATTGTTCACCTCGTTAGTGATTGTACTCACTTAACTCGGTGTCCAAAACTTCTGGTGCGGATCACAAGTACTTCCTCAGGCATGGAAGGTGCGACTTCTTTCAGTAAGTTAGGATGCTTTTTCATCCAATGCTTACTGTTCGTTGTTTTGGTATAACTGCGTTTCGGCCTTATCAGTAAACGCTCCTCTCGCAGATAATCAAACAAGGCATCTCGCCCCAATTTAATTCCTTGGGCAACAATTTTAGGCTTTAACAAGAAGTAGAGCTTACGAGTTCCTATTCGAGGCATAAATCGTCGTACCTCAAGAACCATATCCTTGATTGGTGCGAGTTCATCTTTACGCTTTTGGCAATGAATCTCTCTTTGGTATACGCTTTGTCGCGATATACCAAGAAGCGAACACGCTTTACTTAAACTGATTTTGGTCTTTTTTTGAAGGCTTCTTGCTCCTTCGCAATATACTTTTTTCTGAGGGACATCCCATGCTCAGCATCAAGGATATCGACTACTTCGTGAAGAAGCAGAGTACGTAAACGCTCATCTTCGAGCTCTTTTTCCAAGCGCTTTATTTTTTGAGATGGTGATTCCTTCGCTCTAGGTGATTTAGGCATAGTGTTCGTCCTTGGATTAACCGTCCAATCCATTTTTCCATACTTTCTTAGCCACGTAAGTACTGTTGAGCGGCCTTGGATACCATAAATTGATTGGGCTTGCTTATAAGTCATATCGCCTTTTTCTACGGCATCAACAACCTGTAATTTAAAGCCTAGTGTGTAATCACGCTGAGTGCGCTTAACGTAGGGTTTATTTGACGTGTTCATAATTAGTCCTCAATGTGTAAACACATTTCAGGACGGGACATTCTTTATAAAAAAGGCGACAGTGAAAACTGTCGCCTTTTTGATTGCTCGTCCTAAAACTAAAATGGGGAATATGACTGAGGCTGATATTGCCCACATAGATTTTACGTTAAAGGATTATCAACCTAATGCTGCGGCCTGCATGATTAAGCCACAGATATAAGCGCCGTATGTACCCAACGCGTAACCAAGTACAGCCATTAGGATACCGACTGGAGCCAAAGCCGGGTGGAATGCAGCAGCAACGATAGGAGCAGATGCAGCGCCGCCTACGTTAGCTTGGCTACCGACCGCCATGAAGAATAAAGGTGCACGAATTAGCTTCGCCATCACAATCATGATAACCGCGTGAATTGTTAACCACGTAATCCCAATAAAGAAGTAACCTGGGTTATCGAAGATAGCCGTCACATCCATTTGCATACCAATGGTTGCAACTAAGATGTAGATGAATGCCGAGCCCACTTTAGATGCGCCACTGTGTTCAAGGCTACGTGTTGATTTGAAGCATGAAGCGATGAGTGCGAATGTCGTTACCATTACGATTAACCAGAAGAATCCAGACGTAAGACTGTACTGTGCCAGTTCTGGAGCATTGGTTGAAATCCATGGTGCAATGATGTCGCTAAAGAAGTGTGCTAAACCAGTAAGACCGAACGCAATGGCAGTGATCTTCATTAGATCGGTTGTTGTGGTTGGGCGAGCGTTTTCATCTTGATATTTAGATACTGTCTCTTTTAGCTCTTCGATTGATGAAGTATCCGCTTTTAACCATGCATCAATCTTTTTATGGCGACCGGCCATGATAAGCAAGACAGCCATCCAAATATTGGCACAGATAACATCAACCGTAATCATGGCAGAAAACAGTTTGTCATCAACTTCAAATACTTCTTTCATTGCCGCTTGGTTTGCACCGCCACCGATCCAAGAGCCAGCCACCGTGGTTAGACCGCGCCATACATCACCAGAAACAAGATCAGGGTTAATTTGGTCGATAATCAGAATCGCTAATGGTCCACCAATGATGATACCAACAGTACCCGTTAAAAACATGATGACGGCTTTAGAGCCTAACCCAAAGATTTTGCGTAAGTCTGCCGATATGATGAGCAGAACGAGTGCACTTGGAAGCAAGTAACGGCTTGCAACAAAGTACAGTTTAGAATTTGAAGCGTCGATGATGCCTAAGCTGTTCAGTAAAGAGGGAACAAAGTAGCAAAGTAACAAACCCGGAACGAACGAGTAGAATTTTTTTAGTGCGCTATTTTGGCTACTTTCCGTGATAAAAACGCCGCCAAGAATTACAGCTAACATGCCCATTATTACAGCATCATTAGTAATCATTATTATTATCTCCTTTTAGGTGGGCGTAAACGCCTCACTTTTTTGAAGTGCAAGACTATACCGATAACCGCTATTGGTTACAAACTGTAACGATAGACATATATTGGAAATATTTATGTTAATTTTATGAGGGTTAAACTTGTGAAGAAGATGATTCTGCCATTGGTTTTGTGAATGTAGCATGGTGAATTACAAGGTGAAGCTGGGTATATGCAAGGTGATTCAACCGTGAAAAAACGGACGCCATGAATTGGGGGGAGACATTGGGTGGCTAAAAAAAGCGCATATTAAACCCGCTAACAAAAGAACTTATAATTCAGTGTTATGTTTCAATAATGTAAAATTCAATTCATCTTTACCGATGTATTCACCAATAAAAATAATGGTTAAGTCACATAAATTTTAGAAATTAATTATCTAAACAGGCTTTATATCGCTAGGCTGGCGCTTTTTTAAGCGGATTGTGTTGGCACTTGGAGGTGTCTATAGCAAGTGCAATGGCCCACAATCACTAAATCAGGTTTTATCTCAAACAGATTTAAGGTGAATCAAAAAGGATGAATAAGATGACGTATTGTCCAAAAAAAACGGCCCAAATGAAGGGCCGTTCTTATCTGTAAATGACGCTCTAAATAGACTTAAGGTCGTTAGCGTTCACTTCAACTTTTTGTGCCGAATAATTAAGTGCGATCTGCGAGATACGCTTCGTAGTCAGGAATTTCAATACTCACTTCTTGTTCAAGCAACGAAGAGTTAAACAGGAAATTTGCAGTTGCACGGTTTGTTGCCACTGGAATATTCCACACACTTGCTATGCGCAGCAAGGCTTTCACGTCTGGGTCGTGTGGAACTGCGTTTAGTGGATCCCAGAAGAAAATCAACATGTCGATTTTACCTTCCGAGATAAGTGCGCCAAGTTGTTGGTCGCCGCCCATTGGGCCACTGATCATGCTCTTGATGGCTAAACCTGTTTCTTTGCTTAGTAGAGAACCCGTAGTGCCCGTTGCATAAAGGAAGTGACTTTGTAGTTTTTCTTTATTTTCTGTAACCCATCTTAGTAGCTCAGGTTTAAAGTGATCATGAGCGACTAAAGCAATATTCTTATGCGTTGGCATAGTACGCGTTGTTTTTTGCATGAATGTTCCCTAATTATTGTTCGTGTTTTTTATTGTTATTGAATACTTTACTCAATATAGCATTATGGATTTACGCTGAACACAGGGCGAAACTCAGAAGGTGACAGAGAGTCCGCAATAACTTGATCTTTGAGTGTTGTAGGAGTCAAAGCTTCTATCGTTGGCACGCTGTGTTTTTTATAAGGTTGATCTCGCAAGTAGCTGACGGCTTGTTTTACGGATAAACGACCTTGCGCGACCATCTTATCTGTTGGAGCAAAGAGGACTTTATTTCGCAGTAGCCCCCTGTAAACTCCGTGGCTCAAATAACTCGAAATCAGACCGATGTCATTGGTTTTTCCTGCAGCTCTAAGCTCACTGATCGCCGCTTCAATAGCGACGGCACTGCCAACAATGTATTTTATGTTAGGTTGCTCTATCACTTGTTGGACCAAATTTCTCTGCAGTTCTTTGTCATTATCAGCCCAATAGTTGACCGCGATCGTCACATCACTTGATTGGATTGCATCGTAGAAACCTAATGCGACTGGTTTAGTGCCGCCGCTTGCTTGAGGCCCCAACAACAGAGCGATAGGGGTGTTTCCTGATCCTTTAGGGTGTAATTTCGCCAGATATTCACCCACTTGGAAACCCATTTGGTACCAGTCCACCCCCACCGTACCTTTTAATATTTTTTGTTGTTCTGTATTGAGGACCAATTCATTCACGGTCGCAAACACAGGTGTCGAACCAACCCAGTCGCTGAGATTGTCACGGTACGCATCTGGTGAAACTGTGCCTAAAATAATGGCGTCAGCGCCCCATTTAGTGCAAAGCACCAGTTGCGAGGTTTGCTTATTTACATTTGGATATCCACCGGCTTCTAATACTCTTAGTTCAACCTGTTGATTTTCTGCTTCAGAAACCATGCCATAATTGACCGATAGCCAATAGGAGTCTTTTAAATGCGGGTAAATAGCACAGATCTTTTCTTTTTGGTATTTAGAATTTGAAGGTTTGTTTTGGATTGTCTGCTCATTGGCATATGCCGAAGAAGCCAGGATAGCCAGCAATGAAAGAAGATATTTAGAAGCCAAGGGTTTAGAAAGCATGAATTGCCGTTTTATTGGTTTTAGGTAAGAAACACTGCAAAATATAGCGTATTCTGCATGGGTAAAGAAGAACGTTTTAAGGTTTAGGTTTTATGTTGTTAGCTTCAGCAAGTATTGGACGCAAGCTGCTGGCCTCATTTTTAGTGATGGCGATGCTCGTTCTTTTATCTGCATTAATCGGTGTTTCTGGGTTCAGTTTTGTTGCAAAAACGGAAAGAAATGTTGTTGATTCGGCATTGCCAGCGATGATCGAAGCTCGTCAGGTTTCTGAGTTGAGTAACCGTATTATTTCGTCAATACAAACGCTTTCCAATGCGAGAAATGAAGCCGAAAGAAAAGAGGCTGGTACTGTGCTGTTCGAGCAACTTGACTCGCTGCTTCAGCATATCAAAGAACTTGGCGTCGACAGTTTTGATTCTCAACTCCTCGATAAACTTGAAAACAATGTCCAAAGTGTCATTAACACACTGGCTGAGCTGGGTGTGTCGGTTGAGCGTAAGCTATGGTTAAACAAAGAGCTTTCGTCTCGTGTCGAAGAGATGCGCTTACTTGCTGAAGAGCTCGAACAGCTAACACGAACCCAAGTTTTGAACACAGCAACCATTGCGGTTGCTAACGTGACGCACATCTACGACCTGCTAGAAACCCAACAAACCGATAAAGCATACCAAGCTCTAGATGCGCTTGTTGAGGTTGACCTTGATTTATCTGAGCGTTTGCATGAATTGCATTTGCTGGCGTTCAAAATGCTTAATCAAATTGAAGAAACGCAAACCGTTACCAACGTTGAACGTATTCATCAAATCCAATCTGAATTTGAATCGAACCTAAGAATCATGGCGCGCCGCGTGAAAGCGGTCGAAGATCCTACTCGTTCAGCGCAGATGACTCAGCTTCTTGAAGAGCTAAGAAAGCGCCAAGTCGTTTTCGATATTTCTTTAGAACAATATGAGAACAACAAAAAGTCCGAGTTTTTGATGCAAAATACGTTGCAGTTGTTCTCTCAGTTGAACACTACCGTCAACCAACTTATCGATGACTCGAATTTGAGTACAAAGAAAGCGGTCGATGAGCTGACATCAACGCTGAGTTTGGCGCAATGGTCACTCTCGGTTATCTCCATTGTTGGTCTTGTTATTGTTGCCTTTATTGTGTGGCGAGTCGTGTATATTTCGGTGGTTAAACGTCTTACCGAATACTCTTCAGCCTTAATGTCTATTGCGCAAGGGCGGCTGAACATTGATATTTCGGTTAAGGGTAATGATGAATTGGCTCATATGGGGGAAGCCATCATTACCGCGAGAAATACGGCTCAAGCGTTGCAAGTGGTTGCCGTCGGTGAAGCGAAAGCGAAAAGGGAGCTTGAAGAGCACAAAGAGCATCTTGAAGAGTTGATCACTGAGCGTACTTATCAACTGCAACAGACCAACCAAAAGCTCAACGTTGAGGTAACGAATCACGCTAAAGCCCGTCGTGCTGCTGAGCAAGCAAGCCGGGCAAAATCGGCTTTCTTAGCGACGATGAGCCATGAAATCAGAACGCCTATGAATGGGGTGCTGGGTACGGCAAGATTACTGAAAGATACGGGGTTAAATCCATTGCAGTCTGGCTACGCCGATATCATTAATCGCAGTGGTAAGAACCTACTTTCGATTTTGAACGACGTGCTTGATTATTCGAAGATAGAAGCGGGTCATCTAGAGATCCGAGTTGCTTCTTTTGATCTTCATCAGATGGTTCATGATACTTATCAGTTGATGGAAGGACGTGCAGCAGAAAAGCAACTCGAGTTTAACTTCCACATTGAGAGTGATGTGCATCGTTACTGGCGTGGTGACGTGACACGTATTAGCCAGATATTGAATAATTTGGTTGGCAATGCGATCAAGTTTACCGATAGCGGGGAAGTGGATATCTTTGTTAGTTTAGATGTCGAGGACCAGTATCGCGTTATGTTTGAGGTGTCAGACTCAGGTGTTGGTATCCGAGCCAGTGACCACCAGTGCTTATTTGATGCATTTAGCCAAACAGACAGCGGACGCAATAAGACGGGCGGCACAGGCTTAGGTTTAGCCATTAGCCAAAGTATTGTATTCGCGATGAATGGCGACATTGGTGTCCATTCTGAAGAGGGCGAGGGGAGTCAGTTTTGGTTCTCTGTTCCACTTGAATTAGGTGAAAAAGTGGAAACTAAAGTGGTGGCTGTTGAAACCTGTATTCGCGCGAAGGTACTGTTAATCGAAGATAATCCGGTTAACTGCATTGTTGCTGAAGGGTTCTTACATAACCTAGGGCATGAGGTGGTCATCGCGACAACGGGCCAAGAAGCTCGAGCTATTTATAGCGAACAAACCTTCGACATTGCATTGGTCGATATTAACCTACCGGACTGTGATGGTGTGGAATTAATTCAGCAACTCAAAGGGGGAGTTGTGATGTCGTTAGATATTCCACAGCCGTATGCTCCACCGATGATTGCGGTATCGGCTCATGTTTTTAATGAAGAAGTGGAAAGCTATTTAGCCTCTGGATTCGATGGTTTTTTACCTAAGCCGTTAGAAAAAGAGGCCCTTGCTCAGCTTATCGTGACCCAACTTGATGGCAAAACTTTACTCCTGCCGCAGCCCGAGCCTCACAACTCTATATGTCGCTCAGATGGTACGCTTCAGCAGGACAAAAGCAACGCGTTGTCTTTATCGCAAACTACGAGTGTTATCTCTGATCTTGCGATTAAGGCTTCGCCAACGGAAGATCCAGGAGAAACGACCGTGAAATTGATTGATACCAATGTCATCAAGGGCGACTTGTCCATCCTTGGTTTAGAAAAAATGAAGCAGATTGTAGGACTATTCGAAGAGAGTAGTCGTGTTACGTTACGTGAAATGGCCGAAGCGAGTAATTTGGGCAATGGTCGTGAAGTGAAATCGCTCGCTCATAAATTGAAAGGTTCCGCCGGCAGTTTAGGTCTGTTGCAACTTTACAATGCATGCCAAGTTATAGAGGCAAGCAGCGATTCACTCATTGAATATCAAAAGAAAGATAGCGAGTTGTCGGCGTTGGTTCAAGCGTCTATCGAGGCGTTGCAAGCGCAGATCTAAACACGGATTAAAGTGGCGTCAGAACCTTCCAGTGAGCGAGCTAAATTAGAATAGAAAAACCGCCAAAGTCGTCGTTCTTAAATGAAGACATTGGCGGTTTTTGTGTAAAAGTGCTTGGTTTAATCCCTACTTTTGATGAATACGTGTATTGATGTCAAGTGTATTAGCGGTTCTCAAAGCGGTTGTAATCTAACAGGCCGTATTCAATAGGTTGATTTTGTTGATACCAACGATGAACTCGGTCACTGAACGGCCAGAATTCGCTTGAGCTGCGTCGTACTGCAAACTGATCCAGTAACGCTACATAGTCTGCTTCTGTCTTTAAGTTTTGCAGCGTTTTCACCAGAGTGGGTATCTCGCTCTCGGTTAAAGATAGGTAAGCCGCAGGGTAGCTACCGACAACACCTCGCACAAGCGTCAGGTCATCATTGGCGTAATCACGGTTACTTTCTTCATTAAACAAGCTAGAAATGTTGCTGTGCGCATTATTGTGAATCATGGTGAAAAGCTGTTCTTCGCCGTTTTCGCCCTCTATCATGATCATCACTAATTGAGGGACATGACGGAGGCCTTCTCCCTTGATCAAATTCACTTGGTTCAGCAGTGCTTCATTCTTTCGACTAAAACCGGTTTCGATAATATCAAAGCGATGATCGAGCACAGGCGCGAGTTTATCTTTAATCATATCGAGCAGTTCACGCTTTGGATCAGCAGTTTTATACACCACGTTAGTTGGCTGATCGAAAGGCGCAACGTTGCGTTGTAGGAAGTCACTTAATTGGACACTCTGATTTTTATACCAGCTCGAATGCTCTATGTGTCGGATATCTTTCGGCAATAATGTTAAAAAATTACTTTCACCTTCTAAGCGTAAAAAATCCATAAACATGCGAGTCATTAACTGGTGGCCGAAGTTACCGTACACGTCAAACCCGGCGACCAGTAGATAATGAATACGCTCTAATAATGCGTAGTCTAAGATCCACGCTGTTTTAGGCTGAGGGCCCACTAGTCCTTGGACAACGGAAGCACTGTCAAAGTGTCTGAATATGGTGAGAGCCGCGTTAGGGTTTGTGCCGTTGCCATCCCAGATCATGCTCGTGTCTAGGTGTACGCCACTTTTAAACCACTGGTTGGTGAAGTCTGATTTCGCATTTAGGTATTGCGCTTGTTGTTTTGCGTATCGTACCCAGTTCGTCACAGGTAAGGTGTTGCTTTTGAGTTCACTCGGTAGCTTTAAGTTTTTCTTTTGGCTCGCGTAGAAAGCGTTAATCTCCGGTACATCGGCTTTCTCGGGATCGATGAAGAAAACCCAAAAACGATCGTTAATCACATTCAAGGCTAATTGCCCACGACACACCGGCCCTTTGATAAAAGCCATGATGGTGTTTTGCGCGTTGTCTAACATGAAGTGAAAGCGTGAGTTTACCGGTAGCGCTTCAAATGATGTCATTGGGTTTGCCGAAACATCAATGTTGTAACTAGGAAGTTGTTTTACAACGTAGTTGGCATCAACAAACCAGGTGTTCCACTTTTGTAGACGTTCTTTATTTAACGCAAAAGGCATATGCGTTTTGTCGACGATAGTGCCTTGCTCTGGAATGATTCGATAATAAACACGATCTACATTTGGATCGTCGTAAGGACGGCGCGTTGTGATGCGTTGTACCGCTTCTCCGGGAGGTGTTGCAGAGCGCACAATAGTAAAGAAACGGGGTGGCTGCGCTAAATCAGAAAAATAAACGTGAGATAGAAATAGGTGTTCATAGATGTAGCGAGCTGAAAGTTGGCTTTTATTGTCACTCTTATTTAAAAAGCTTTCGTAGACATTAACGAGCTCTTGTTCTGCTTCATTTAGCGGAATGTGGGCATTCATCAACGCGCCATTTTCCAACCAACTCATTAGAGTCGCGTATTCTGTTTTATCTAAATTCGGCATCCCATAAGGCATTCCCCACGTCGGGTAATCTCTTTCGTATTGAGCATATTCTTCAATCGTTGGACATTGTTGATCGCGATCCGTTGAAAAGTCGAAACCTGTCAGTTGGGGTTGCTCTGGAAGAGGGTGATTCTGTTTCTGCGTCAACAGACGAGAAATCAAACCCGCTTCGAGGTTCGCAGTTGACGTCTGATCCCGCTCGTTCAGTACAGGATGGAAGTCCGCATCGCGCCACCCTTGTGTGGTGAATGCATCTTCAAACAACCGAGTCGGGGCTGATGCCGTTAAACGGGTGCCTTGATAAACGAGAGCCTTGGTCGCACCACGGTCTATGCCTTCCACTGAAGACATCTTGAGTTGGCAAGGAGCGTCATAACAAGCGTGACAAACTACGCATCGCTTATCGATGATGGGTTTTACTTCGTCAATGAAGAACTGTGCTTTAGCGGAAAGAATAGGCGCTTGGCGCTCGCGGACTTGTTGTTCACCAAACAGTTCATTGAAGTTTAAACCCGCGTAGACGGCACAACCTGAGAAGACACTAACCAAAGCTAAAATGAAGAGTTTTTTCAAATTCATACGTATTTAAATATTAAGCATTTTCTCTAATTATATCGAAAATGATTGAAAATGCTCATGTACTAACGGTTTAAACACGAAATACGAGAGAACAAAATGTGTGGACGAATATGAGCCAGTGACTGGATACAAAAAGAGCCTAACCCTAAGGTTAAGCTCTTCAGTAACACATTCAATGTTTTCTATTGATTAAGCTTGTGATGCTTTTAGTTCAGCAACTTTAGCTTCAGAGATTGGTTTAGTGATGATGGCGAGAACAATACACACTGCCATCATAACGGCAGAGATTGTGTAAGCTAGGCCGTAACCTTCGCCGTTTGACATCGAGAAGCCAACAACTGTTGCACCGATAGCGCCGCCGATACCCCATGCCGTGTAAAGCACGCCGTAGTTAGTACCGTAGTTTTTCAGGCCGTAGAATTCAGCAGTCAGTGTTGGGAATACAGCTAGAAGCGTACCGTAACCAACAGCTGCGATAGCCGTACCAATGATTAGCGTGAATTCAGAGTTGAACGTAGCGAATAGAGCCATGTTCGCGCCTTGAAGGATGAACGCTAGAAGTAGCGTACGTACACCACCGATTTTATCTGCAAGCATACCCGCAGCAACACGACCGCCTGAGTTGAATACTGCAAGAATAGACGCTAGGTAAACGGCGTTTGGCAGGTTCGCTTGAACGCTAGCAATTGTCGTGATGTTACCGATGACCATTAGGCCAACAGAGGCAGCGAATGCGTACATGATCCATAGAGAGTAGAACTGAGGAGTCTTCAGCATGACTTTCCAAGTTAGGTCTTCAGTCTTCTTAACGGCCTTAGGCGCTTGGCCTGCTTTTACTTTAGGCTCAGCTGGCGTGTAATCCGCTGGTGGGTTGTTGATTGTTGCGGCTAGAGGTACTGCGATTGCAAGTACACCAACCCCAAGGATCATAAAGCTCGTTTGGATACCCATGCTGTCGATTAGCGCAGAAGTTACGGGTGCTAGGTAGATAGCCGCAAGACCGAAGCCTGCTGCGATAAGACCGTTAACCATCCCTTTCTTAGAAGAGTGGAACCACTTCATTGCTGATGGAGAAAGACATGCGTAACCGAAGCCGATACCAGCACCTGTCATCACACCGAACGTGATGTTCAGCATCATAGGTGTTGTAGCGAAACCAGAAGCAATCATACCAAAGCCGGTAAGCGCTGTACCTAGGATAAGGATCTTACGTGGACCCATACGGTCTTGTAGGATGCCCGCAACAAGAAGACAAACCGAGAATGTGATCGTAGCAATAGCGTAAGGTGAAGATGCTTCAGCAGCACTCCAACCAGCTTCAGTGACTAGCGCTTTATTAAATACACTCCAAGCATACAGGATGCCAAGACAAAGGTTGATACAGAAGCCTGCTAGCAGGATACGTGTTGCTTTATCAATCTTGCTCATTTTTATTCTCAGTTTTGTCATCGGTTAGGTGAATCCACTTAACTGAAGACGGGTTATTGTGATGTTTATTAAAAATTAGTTTGCGTTTTCGGTGGTTGACGCAAAAGATCGCGGATTATAACCAATAAAAATGTGATTGGAATCTCTTTTTCTATTTTCGGCCAATTAAATCCTTGTTGTTAATGAGTTGTTTGGGTTTGGTGTTTGAATTGCTCTTGCTACCTTTCTGTTTTGTTACTTTTAACGGCCTGTCTTTAAGTGTTTTCGTATGACCACCTCTTTAATTGGTGTACGTTTTGTGCTGATATCACAAAGTGACGAATAATTTCATGTATTTTCTAATGTTTATTTTATGTAACAAAATGGGTCAAGGCAGCGCATTTACGGTTTGAGGCAAGGAGTAGCGTACGGTTATAAAAAACAGTATGTTAAGCAGTTGTTAATGGGGTTTTTGTGAGTGTTTCTGCTTACATTTTGATCGCTCTAAAGGGTTGCGTTGTTGAAAAAAAGTGGGAAAATAGAACTGCAAACTGAGTTTGCATATTTGAAAAAGGTTGTATTTCCAACTGAAGGCGAGGTGAGTATATGAAACTGTTTTTAATTCTATTGATGTCCATTTCCGGTGGTTTTGCTGCCGCTGATCATATTCACTCTTTCCTGTTTGGCTTTTATATCGCGACATTGGCTGTGGGTTGTTGTTACTGGTTTGCATTCCGTAGCACGCGTTTCCCTGCTTTAGCTTTAATGCTATTAATGTGTGGCTTTTTTGCGAAAATCGCTGTTACGGTTATTGGTGTTTCTTGGGGTATCTCGAATGATGTTATTCAATCGCCATTCATTTTCTCGTTGTCATATCTGTTCTTCTTGATTGTGGTGAGTTACGTTTGGTTTGCATACCGCGATAAGTTGACTTTAAAAAAACGCGCTAAGCGGGTCGAAGAATCTCGCAAACAAGCGGCAGCCTAACCTTATTTGATTTTAGAAAGCCTTCTTCGGAAGGCTTTTTTGATCTCACCTTAATCGCGATGTAAAGGCTGATAAAATAAACCCCAGCATGTCACCATACTGGGGTTTATTGTTCTCTAGTCTCTAATAAATTTAGATCAGGAAACGTGTTACTTCTTCATCATTTTAGCAAGATCGGCAAAAGGGTTATGAGTTGCCGTTTGATGATCATCGAGGCGCGCTTTTGCATCGACACCATAGCGCTCATGGTCAGTGTATTTGGAGTGTTCATGATCGTGGCAATAGAGACACAATAGATCCCAGTTACTGCCATCCTCAGGGTTGTTTGTATGGTCGTGATCTACGTGGTGAACGGTCAGCTCTCTTAAATTCGAATAAACGAATTCACGCGCACATTTACCACAAACCCATGGGTACAGTTTTAGTGCCTTTTCACGGTAGCCTTTCTCTTGGCGAGCATACGCTGCACTCGAGCCTGTGTAATCAGAAGACATTGCCAAATCCTTATTAATTTGTAATCTCTCGATTTTATCACAGCTTTTCGCAACCAGCAGGTCTGTTGTCGCGAAATGATGCGTTCACTTTAACGATATAGAATGAGTGCATAGCTTTTCTAAGAATGATTTGGTAATGCGGTTATGTCTTTCTGGAATAAGCCATGCTTAACAGTTTGAAAATAAATCGTATTCAGGGGTTTTAACCAAGAGTATGTGACCTAATATCAGTGGGTGAGACCCTATATTAATAAGGAAATATCATGTCACAACAATACACACCGCCAAAAGTTTGGGTTAACGATGCTGCAGGTGATAACAAGTGGGCAAATATTAATAGTCCTGAATCTGGTGCTCGATTTGATAAAGAGCTTCCTGTTGGTGACCATGCTTTGCAACTGTATTCTCTTGGCACACCGAATGGCCAGAAAGTCACCATCATGCTCGAAGAGCTGTTAGCGGCAGGGGTTAAAGAAGCTGAATATGATGCGTACTTGATCAATATTGGTGAGTCAGACCAATTTTCTTCTGGTTTTGTTGGTGTAAATCCAAATTCGAAGATCCCAGCTCTGCTTGATAAATCAGGCCGCGAAGAAGTTAATGTTTTCGAATCTGCATCCATCTTGATGCATCTTGCGGAAAAATTTGGTCATTTCTTACCTAAAGAAGGGGCTGCACGAACGCAAGTGATCAACTGGTTGTTTTGGGCGCAAGGTTCCGCTCCCTTCTTAGGTGGTGGTTTCGGTCACTTCTACGCTTACGCGAATGAAAAGCAAGAGTATCCAATCAACCGTTTCGCAATGGAAGCGAAGCGTCAACTCGACGTGTTAGATAAGCAACTTGCAAACCACACCTTCGTTGCGGGTGAAGAGTTGAGTATTGCTGATATCGCGATTTGGCCATGGTACGGCAACCTTGTTTTGGGCAAGCTGTATGACGCGGCAGAGTTCCTTCAAGTAGACGCTTATACCAACGTAGTTCGCTGGGCGAAAATGTTAGCAGCACGCGAAGGTTTCCAACGTGGTCGAGTGGTTAATCGTGCATTTGGTGAAGAGTGGGAGCAAGTACCAGAGCGTCACTCAGCTGAAGATATTGATTCGGTGTTGAAGTTACGTCCGTAGTCATATAACGCTTTCTCTATAGATACATTACTTGAGTCTGTTTTCGAACGCTTTGAACAACAGACTCTCGCTCTTCTATTTCTCATTGAGCCTTCCGAAAGCAAGTCTAAAATCCAGCTATTTAGCTTTAGCTATTAAAGGCGGTTTAGGTATAAACTTGCCTCATCAGAATTCTAAAGGATGGTGCTATGTACCACGCTCATATCTATTTCCCTCTGCGGTTTGCAGAGCAGGCGGAAACGCTGCGTCAGAAAATTTTAACCGACCGTAAAGATGTATTAGAGACTTTCCCATTAGTCCAGCGTTTGGTGGGTCCACATAAGATGCCAATGTTTGAGATTCATTTTGCTGACAAAGAGTCGGGTATTATTGAATGGCTTGAGCAAGAGCGCGGTGATATGTCGGTGTTGATTCACCCTGTTACGGGTGGTGAAGAAACACTAGACCACACTGTTCGGGCGATTTGGCTTGGCCGTGAGCTGGGTGTATTTGAAGAAACGCTAAGTAGCTAAGCTAATATACTTATGTTGTTGTGATTTCTTTCAAAACGGAACCGTTCATGAATTAAAAAGGCTCCTCAATTGAGGAGCCTTTGCTTTATGGGAGCCTAACCGACTCCGGGGGATTAAGCCTCTGCTGTGACTTTAGTGTCGCTCGCCTTTTTAAGAGCGGCATAACCAAAGCCTGTTACTGCTGTACCGGCTGCAATCGCCACTAGGTACATTAGAACTGGAGAGATAGCACCAGGAATCAGTAGTACGAATAGACCACCGTGTGGCGCCATCAGTTGAGCACCAAACATCATTGATAGAGCCCCCGTTAGTGCGCCACCCGCCATACAAGCTGGGATAACACGCATTGGGTCTTTCGCTGCGAATGGAATCGCGCCTTCAGAGATGAAACACAGACCAAGAACGAATGATGCTTTACCTGCTTCACGCTCGCCAGCTTCAAACTTGTCTTTCACTAGGAAAGTAGCAAGGCCCATACCTAGAGCTGGCACCATACCTGCGGCCATGATGGCTGCCATTGGTGCGTAAGTTTGTGAAGCCAGTAGACCAACACCAAATGTGTAAGCCGCTTTGTTTACTGGGCCACCAAGGTCGAAACACATCATTGCGCCTAGAATCACACCCAGAAGAATCGCGTTAGACGTTCCCATGTTGTTTAGGAAGTCTGTCATAGCGCTCATCACACCGGCTACAGGGCCACCGACGATGTAAACCATCACCAAACCAGTGAACAAACTCGCGATAAACGGAATGATCAGAATCGGCTTGAGAGCTTCCATCGATTGTGGAAGTTGAACCTTGTCGGCAATGAATTTCGCTGCGTAACCGGCAATGAAACCTGCTGCGATACCCCCTAGGAAACCTGCGCCCGTAGAGCTCGCTAGCATACCGCCGATCAGACCCGGAGCCAGACCCGGACGGTCAGCAATTGAGAATGCAATGAAACCAGCAAGAACAGGGATCATCAGTGCGAACGCCGAACCACCACCGATTGTCATCAGTGCCGCTGCCAGTGTGCCTTCTTCTTTAAACGCTTCGATACCGAATACGAAAGAGAGTGCGATGATCAAACCACCCGAAACGACCACTGGAAGCATGTGAGAAACACCGGTCATTAGGTGCTTGTACACGCCTTTCTTCTCGTCAGTCGGTGCTGAATTTGAAGACGCTGTGTGTTGGTATGGTTTCGCTTCTGCGAAGGCTTTTTCCATCTCTTGTTTTGTTTTCTTAAGCGCAGGACCCGTGGTCGTTTTGTATAGCGCTTTGCCGTTAAAACGATCCAGAGGCACGTCGATATCTGCTGCGATGATAACCAGATCAGCGTCTGCGATTTCTTGGTCTGTCAGTTGGTTTTTCGCACCGACAGAGCCGCGAGTTTCCACTTTGATTTGGTGACCTAGGCGTTTGCCTTCTGCTTCAAGCGCTTCAGCGGCCATAAAGGTATGTGCAACACCCGTAGGGCAAGCGGTAATCGCAACGATCTTTTTGCTGCCTGTGCTTGCTGTTGTAGAAGAGTTTGGTGACGTACCAGTCACTTCAACAGCGCTTTCAACTTGTGAAGCGTCTAATACTGTTGCTTCTGCGACTGCTTTCTCTAGGAATGCTTTTGCATCCGCTGTGCATTCAGAGATAGCCGCTTGGTACACTTTCTTGCCGACAAAGCGCGCTTTATCAACGTTTGTGTTAGCTGCGATAACCACAACGTCGCTGCTGTCGATAGCGTCTTGCGATACGGTTGAGTCAGGTAACACGCTTGATTGACATTCAATAGCGGCGTTCCAACCCAGTGCTTTTGTCGCTTGCTCTAACAAGCCTGCTGCGATGATGCTGTTTGCTACGCCACTCGGGCAAGCTGTGATAATGGTAATATTCATAATAAACCTTTTGTCCTATTTGCTTGTGTCTAACTGGCTAGTTGGATCACTAAGCGACTGTAATTGGATATTTTGTAGTACTGAATCCAGCTCTTGTTGGCTGGTGATGCCCACGCCTACCTGTGAAACGGCTAGAGCAGATAGGGCGGTGGCGAATTGAATAAGTTCTGGTTTTGGCATCTGTTGCATGTGACCCCAACAAAGGCCAGCAACTAAGGTGTCGCCTGCGCCTACCGTGCTAACCACTTGCATACGCGGTGGTTGAGCATGTAACCATTTACCTTGGTTTAGCCACATCACGCCTTCTGCGCCAAGTGACACCACGATGTTCTCAATACCTTTTTCACTTAGGGCTTGGCCTGCGTGTTGGCATTGGTCGCGCGTGGTCAGTTCAGCGTTGAACAGCTGAGACAGCTCTTCATCGTTTGGCTTAATCAACCAAGGCTGTGCATTGATACCGGCTTTAAGTGCGTCACGGCTGCTATCAAATAGCACCTTTTTACCTAAATCGTGTAAGCGTTGAACCCAAGAAGCGCAAAGCTCAGGAGAGATGCCTTGTGGCAAGCTGCCTGCAATGACGAAGTAATCGTGCGTTTCAGCAAGCTCTAATAAGGTTTCTTCAAACGCTTTAATCGCGTCAGCATTAACAGGAACACCTGGGAAGTTGATGTCGCTTACTTGGCCTGAGTTCTCTACCAGTTTTACGTTGATGCGAGTCGCGCCGTCGACACGAATGAAGCGGTCAGTTGCGCCCATCTGTTCGAACAATTGGCAGAACGCTTCTTCGTTATTGCGACCAAGGAAACCCGTTACGGTCACTTTAGCGCCAAGCTCTGAAAGTACTTTTGCTACGTTTACGCCTTTGCCCGCTGCATGCAGAGAGCCTTTGTTTACTAGGCTCACTGAACCCACGTTCAGTGCGTCGATAGCGCCTGTCAGGTCTAGAGCAGGGTTAAGCGTTACGGTAACGGCTTTGATTTGTTTATCAGACATATCGACTCCTTAACCTTCGCCAAGGCCTGAAGCGATAGCTTTGCCAATCGATTCAAGTGCTTGTGCTGCGTCGTCACCTTCAGCAACAAACTGAAGTTGGTGGCCGTGTTTAACGCCAAGAGCGATCACTTTCATCAAGCTCTTCGCGTTCACTTCTTTTCCGTCGCCATCAAGGTTTAAAACACGGATAGTGGATTCAAACTTCTTCGCTTCAGCGACTAGCATTGCACCCGGACGAGCGTGGAGGCCGTGTGCGTTTTTGATTTTGAATACAGCACAGTTGTCATCGTCTTGAGACGCTGTAGATACCGCTTCACCTTTTAGAAGGCCAATCACTTGTGCGGCATCAGCGGTTAACAGTTGTTGCTGTTTACCTTCGAAAACCATCTTGCTTAGGTTTGCCAGAATAGATTGGTGTGCGCTGTTGCAAGCAGCAAATGCCACCAGTGCTTTAACAGGTGTGCCTTCAAATTCACAATGGTTTGCAGTTGAAACGAACGATACACCAGTGCGAGTGACGCCTTTGTCGCTGCCCAACAACCACAGACCTTGGCCTAGGTGAGTCGGTGTTTTCGTTACTAGGTCAGCAACGAATGCGTTGTCTGTGCAACCTGTGTTCTTTAGTAGGCCGCCCGCAACTGCAGACATTTGAATCATGTCGCTCGCAGGGAACAGTAGCTGAACTAAAGAAGCGTCTAGGTCGGCCTCAAGCTGAACTTCGCCGTTAAGTAGGGCGATGATTTCGTCTTCGGATTTCGCTTGTTTTAATTTCTCTTCAACACCATCCGCCGCTAGAACCTTTGTTAGCTGCTTAAGGATGCCTAAGTGCTCGTCAGATTTCGCAGCAATACCAATCGCCACGTAAACACGGTTGCCGTCTGCCCAATCAATACCTTTAGGGAAGTGGTGTACCGCAACGCCGGTCTCTTTTACTAGGCCACGAGTATCAGTGGTTCCGTGAGGAATCGCGATGCCGTTACCTAAGAACGTAGAATTCTGGTTTTCACGGTTCAGCATTCCTTCAACGTAGCCAGAGTCAACTAAGCCTTTCGCGGTCAGGTCGCCAGCAATGTTCTGGATAGCTTTGAATTTGTCTTCGGCAGTTTGGCCGAGAGTGATGTCAGATTTTGATAATTTAAGCATGGTGCCTCTTTAGCGTATTGCTTGAGAATTTGTGTATCGCTACGATTCAGTCTAGAGCAAGAATTAGTGAACTTTACTCTTTGCTTTGTGCTTGCTGAATCGGTTCAGCATTCAGGGTAAAAAAATTCAGCAAAGCTGATTTTGGTTTTCAAAATAGTTTTGCTGCGTGTCGTAATTTCAGTTTCGTTAATAACGAGAAGTTGAATCACAACAAATGACGCTCAATCCATTCAAAAGAATGATTGAAGTCACTTTTCAGATTTTGCTGAATCCTTTCAGCTTTTATACTGAATCGATTCAGCTTATAATTCAACTAATCCTAGGATCCGAACATTGGTTATATGATCCTACGCACAAAATACAGGTCACCCATATGACACTTGATGAAATTGCCAAACTAGCTGGTGTATCGAAAACCACCGCCAGTTATGTCATCAACGGCAAGGCGCAGAAATACCGAATCAGTGAAAAGACGCAGCATAAAGTAATGGCAGTGGTGGAAGAGTATAACTACCGACCAGACCATGCGGCTTCGTCGTTGCGCGCTGGGAATAGCCGTTCATTTGGTTTGATTATTCCTGATCTGGAAAACAGCAGTTATGCGCGTTTAGCAAAATTGATTGAGCAGAATTCCCGTAAGGTGGGCTACCAGATTTTGATTGGTTGTTCCGATGATGATGCTGAAACTGAACGGAAAGTAGCGGAAGCTTTGGTGAGTCGCCGTATCGATGCTTTGCTGGTGGCGAGCTCAATGCCAGACGCCAATGAGTTCTACTTGAAGCTGCAAAATTCAGGCACACCGGTAATCGCAATTGACCGTCCGTTAGATGATGAGCATTTTGCTTGTGTGATCAGTGAAGATTTCGAGGCTGCATTTGAACTGACGCATTCGATTCTTGATGACAGCATCCATAGCCTTGGCTTGATTGGGGCATTACCTGATCTGAACATTTCACGTGAACGTCAGTTGGGTTTTGAAGCGGCGAACAAAGCGCATACTCAACAAACAGGACGAATAGACAACAAGCCGATGGTTGTGGGTTATGGTGAGCACTTTGACCGAGAATCGGGGCGTGAAATTTTTGAGGGCTGGATTGCAAAAGGCACGGTGCCCGATGCAATTGTTACGATGTCTTACACCTTGTTAGAGGGCGTGTTGGATGTGATGGTTGAAAAGCCAGAGCTGATCAATCAAGTAAAACTGGCGACCTTTGGTGATAACCGACTGCTCGACTTCTTGCCTTTTAAAGTCCATTCACTGCCACAGCAATTCGAAGTGATTGCCGATAGTGCTTTTGCACTTGCTTTGAACGCGTCAGCGAAACGTTATCAGGCGGGTATTGAGTTAGTGCCAAGAAGTTTAGTTAGACGAGGCTAAACGCGGGTAACTTGAATTTAGCGGTTAGCTTGACTTCATCATTAGCGTCTGTAATGCCCCGGTAGTTTTAACTTTGAATGCTGCTTAGGATTCGACTTAAGCAGCATTGATAGCTTTTAATGGTGTGATGAGTACTAAAGCGCTTTTACACTGCTTCGTTCGACAAGAGTGGGTTCAAGCTCAACGACTTGCGGGTAGGCGTCTGGTGTTTTTAATCGGTTTAGTAAGGTATCGACTGCGGCTTTACCTAAACGGTGTTTTGGCTGGTGGACAGTGCTTAACGCGGGTGTCATGTATTTCGATAAGAGGATGTCATCGTAGCCAATAATAGACAGATCATTCGGAATTGATGTGCCATCTTGCGCCGCCGCGTGAATCACACCCATCGCCATCATATCGTTGCAGACGAACAAGGCTGACGGCATTTCACCACGAGCTTTCAGTCTTTGATAAGAGTCAAAACCACCGTCACATTCAAAGTTGGATTCAACAATCCATTTAGGGTTGATCTCTAAATCGGCTTCTTTCATTGCTTGCTTAAAACCATGATAACGCAACGACGCTTGATTTCGGTGAAGTGGGCCGGTGATACAACCAATTTGAGAGTGGCCATTATCGATCAGGTGTTTGGTTGCCATATAGCCACCTTGATGCGAGTTGTCTTGGATCTTATCGCTCGCAAACAGCATCGGGCCCCAGTCCATGACTACAACAGGCAGTTCTGGGTAGCGCTCGAACACATCGATGTGTTCACCTTCAAGGGTAGAACACATCAGCATCAAGCCATCGACACGCTTTTGCAGCAAGGTATCGATAGAGGACTTCATGCGCTCACTGTCGCCTTCTGTATTGCACAGGATGAGGTTGTAGCCTTTTTCATAGCAACGACGCTCCACACCTTTGACTACTTCGCCAAAGAAAGGGTTAGTGGATGTGGTCACTAACATGCCCAAGGTTTTGGTTTGCTTCATCTTCAAGCTGCGAGCCAATGCAGAAGGCGCGTAGTTAAGTTCTTTAGCCGCACTGTTAACACGCTCAGCAATTTCTTCACTGACAAAGCGTGATTTGTTGATCACGTGGCTCACGGTAGAAGTCGAAACCTTTGCGAGCCGTGCGATGTCTTTCATTGTTGCCATAAAAAATCCTTGTGGGAATAACCTTCCACGTTGGGCGATATTCTGCCTGAAAACAGGGGCTTATGCTTGTTATTTGTTATTACTGAATTTGAAGGCTAACATCCGTTAACCACGGTTTAGCTCAGGAGTTAGGCCTCAAATAGGTATCAAACTAAGCAGACAGTTGCTCTGCCAAAAACGCATCGGTTTCAGCACGGCTTGGAATCGACGTTTGAGCACCAAAGCGTGTCACAGAGATAGCAGCAGCAGCGTGGGCAAATTTAATCGTACGCTCTAGTGGCATATCTTCAAGCAAGCCTGTCACCAGTGCGCCGTTAAAGGTGTCACCAGCAGCGGTTGTGTCGGTCGCTTCAACACGAAAGCCTGCGATTAATTCACCTTCGCTGGCTTCATTACCTTGACCGCGATGACTCACCCAAACGCCTTTAGCGCCAAGGGTGATCATTACTGTCTCGATGCCTTTAGCATGCAGAGCCAACGCCGCCTGATGAGCTGATGCGTTGTCCCTCACGGTAATGCCTGTCAGCACTTCTGCTTCGGTTTCGTTTGGTGTAATCACATCAACACAAGCAAGCAGTGAATCCGATAATGGACGAGCAGGTGCGGGGTTTAGAATCACTTGTGTGCCACTCTCTTTGGCTACTTTTGCTGCGTATTCGATGCCTTCAATGGGCGTTTCAAGTTGAGTCAGCAGGTATTTAGCCGTGCGAATCTTTTCTAAGTGTGGTTCGATTTGTTCACAAGTCAGCTTGTTATTGGCTTCCGCAGAAAGACAAATGCTGTTTTCACCCGTTGCTGATACTTGGATCATCGCGATGCCCGTTGGCGTGTTGTCTGCAACGATAACACCGTCGATATTGATGCCATCTTTAGCAAAATCTTGACGAATGTTGATGCCAAATGGGTCGTCACCAACACAGGCGATGAAGCCAATGTCTGCGTTTAATCTTGCTGCCGCTACGGCTTGGTTTGCACCTTTACCGCCAGGGATGACTTGATAGTTACCGCCAATCAAGGTTTCACCTGGACGAGGGAACGAAGGAACTTGCAGTACGTGGTCAGCGTTAACACTACCTAAAACGATCAGTTGAGTCATGATACGAGCCTTATGATATATCGTATTTGAAAATGCATGGGTCTTTCTCATTGTACAAATTGCACGTCTCGCTTGAGGGCGGAATGAGAAACAGCGATACACTGTCGGTTTTTGATTTTTGTCTTGAGTCAGTGAGCTAATGGGCCAATGAGCAGGGAGATAGGGGACTCCCTGCTTAATTAGATTTCAGCGCTAAACAGGATTACTCAGTAATAAACAAGCTTATTTAGCAATGATTTTTAGAGGTACGGGTACGTACTTGTCTACGGTTTCGCCTTTTAGTACTTTGTCTGCTATTTCGATACCTAGAGAACCGATTAGGTCAGGCTGTTGTGCAACCGTTGCGCCCAGTAGGCCTCGGTTAACCGCCGCGATGCCGTCTTCAGTGCCATCAAAGCCAACGATCATTACCTTCTTGCCTGAGGCTTGAACGGCGCGAAGTGCACCGAGTGCCATTTCATCGTTTTGCGCGAATACTGCTTGTACATCTGGGTTAGCGGCAAGCAAGTTTTCCATTACGTTTAGACCTTTAGTTCGGTCGAAATCAGCGGGTTGGCTTGCTAGGAGTTCAAGATCGCTGCCGTTTACTGCGTTCATGAAGCCTTCACCACGTTCACGAGCGGCAGAAGTCCCAGCGATACCTTCAAGCTGGATTACTTTCGCTTTTTCGCCCACTTTTTCCATGATGAAGTGGCCAGCCATTTCACCACCGATTACGTTATCAGACGCGATGTGGCTCACTACGTCACCACGGCTTGCACCACGGTCTAGCGTGAGGACTGGAATGTTTGAGCGGTTAGCCATGCGAATTGCGTTAGATACGGCGTCTGAATCCGTTGGGTTAATTAGGATTGCTTTAACACCGCGAATGGTTAGATCTTCAATGTTCGACAGCTCTTTGCTTGGGTCGTTTTGAGAATCAAGAACGATAAGTTTGTAGCCTAGCTCTTCTGCTTTCGCTTCTGCGCCATCTTTCATGGTTACGAAGAATGGGTTGTTCAATGTAGACAGAACGATGGCCATTGTATCTTGCGCCTGTGCAGACACAGATACCGTTGTAGAAAGAAGAGCAGCAGAAATAAGAGTCGCTAATTTTTTCATGGTGTAAGTCCTTTGTGTAGGGTGAGCTAGAAGGTGAGTCCTAGATCGTAGTTACATTATTTATAGATTCTAATATTTTAAGGTAAAACAAACTGTTACTTTTATTAAACTAGGGTGTTACTTGTATTAACCTAGAGTGTGAATAGGTTTTATTTGTTTTTGTTATCGACCAATACCGCCAGAAGAATAACCACTGCTTTTGCAATCATCTGGTAGTAAGAAGATACGTCTAATAGGTTTAGGGCGTTGTTTAGGAAGCCGATAATCAATGCACCAATCAATGTGCCCATAATGCGACCACGACCGCCGGCTAAGCTTGTGCCACCCAGTACTACTGCGGCGATAGCGTCTAGCTCATAACCCATACCTGCAGTTGGTTGAGCTGATGACAAGCGAGATGCGACGATGATGCCGGCAACCGCGGCTAACAGACCACAGATTGCATAAACGCCGATTTTTACTTTGTCTACGTCGATGCCTGATAGGCGAGTGGCTGATTCGTTGCCACCCAGAGCGTAAACGTAACGGCCAAAGCGTGTGTGGTTAAGCAGGTACCATACCGCTGCGAATACCACGACCATGATCCATACTGGAACTGGAACGCCCATTGCGTAGCCTGTACCGAACCAAGCGAATGCGTCTGCTGTGTCTGTGAAGCCAGTAGAGATAGGACGACCGTCGGTGTAAACCATGGTCACGCCGCGCAATAGAGTCATAGTTACAAGCGTTGCGATGAAGGCTTGAACCTTACCCTTGGCGATAATCACACCACTGATAGCACCTAATGCTGCACCGGCTACAAGAGCGGTTGGCACCGCTATCATGACAGGGATTTCCATACCAATCATGCTGGCTGCGAATGCCCCACACAGTGCCAGTACAGAGCCAACACTCAAGTCGATACCCGCGGTTAAGATAACCAGCGTCATACCTACAGCGATAATGGCGTTAACCGAGGTTTGGCGCAGAATGTTTAGGATGTTGTCGACGGTAAAGAAATTCGGGTTTAAGAAAGAAACGACAACAATCAAGAAGATCAAAGCAATTAATGACTTTTGATCAATCAGCCACTCTTTGCTGATTAACGGTTTTTTCTTTGGATCTTCAGTTGTTTTGCTCATGGTTTTAGTACTCATGCTGCGTCCTCGTTGATCTTTTTACCGACCGCACACGCCAGTAATAATTCTTGGTTTGCTTCTTTAGCATCAAATTCACCGCTTACACGGCCTTCATGCATCACCATGATGCGGTCACTCATTCCTAATACTTCTGGCATTTCAGATGAGACTAAGATGATGCTCATGCCGTCGGCTTTAAATTTATTTATGAGTTGGTAAATCTCTTTCTTCGCACCGACATCGACACCGCGCGTTGGCTCGTCGAGAATCAGTACTTTTGGTTTGGTCATTAAGCCCTTAGCGATAGCCACTTTCTGTTGGTTACCACCAGAAAGGTTGCCAATAATTTGTTCGCGAGTCGGGGTTTTGATGTTGAACAGTTTGATGAAGTCATCAACCGCAATCACTTCGTCTTTATGTTGGATTTGACCGCTTTTTGTCAGTAGGTCAAGCGAACATAACGACATGTTTTCTTTAACAGAAAGCCCTAGAACTAAGCCATCACCTTTACGGTCTTCAGAGATGTAAGCAATGCCATTGGCCAAGCCGTCTCTCGGGCTGACAGGGTTGATGGTTTTGTTTTCTAGGTTGATGACACCGCGTTCACTTGGAAGGGCACCGTAAATCACTTTCATCAGTTCAGTACGACCTGCACCCATTAAGCCCGAAACACCCAAAATTTCACCGCGTTTTAGCGTAAAGCTCACATCGTGAACACCAGAACCCGTCAGGCCAATCACTTCAAGACAAGTTTCACCGTGGCTCTGGCCGATACGTGGATATTGTTCGTCTAGCTTACGGCCAACCATCATTTCGATTAGGCCATCTTCGTCGGTGTCCTTTACTTCACACTGACCAATGAACTTACCGTCACGCAGCACGGTAATGTCATCACAAATCTCGAAGATCTCTTTCAAACGGTGAGAAATGTAAACAATGCCACAGCCTTCATCGCGCAGTTCGTTAATCACCTTAAACAGAGATTCAGTTTCGGTATCGGTGAGCGCATCGGTTGGTTCATCCATGATGATGACTTTAGATTCAAACGATAGGGCTTTCGCGATCTCTACCATTTGCTGCTCACCAAGGCTCAACTGACCTAAAGGTGTTTTTGAGCTGTGTTTCACGTTAAGGCGTTTAAGTAGCTTGTCGGCTTCTTGGTACATCTCGTTCCACAAGATGCGACCCATAGTGCTCGTGATTTCACGACCTAAGAAGATGTTCTCGGCGATGGTCAACTCAGGAATTAGATTCAGTTCTTGGTGAATAATACTAATGCCTGCTTGTTGAGAATCACGCGGCCCTTTAAATGCAGCAGGCTTTCCTTGGTAGGCGATCGTGCCGCCGTCCAAGTGATAGATACCCGTAAGCACTTTCATGAGCGTTGATTTACCTGCACCGTTTTCACCCATTAACGCCATTACGCGTCCTGGATAAACGTTGAGGCTTGCCTTATCCAGTGCTTTCACACCAGGGAAGGCTTTCTCAATTGAGCTAAGTTCTAAAATGGCTTGAGTCATGTCGGTTCCTTTACTCGGGGCCAGTTACATTGGGTTGTTCTGTGTTTGTTCAGCAATGACGCTGGACTGCCGTTACGCTTGAGTTAAAACGCTAAACTAGGTTTAAAACGTGACGCCAGCTTGGAAAATAACATTTGCGTAGGGTGTGCATTCACCAGTGCGAATCACTGCGCGGCTTTCATGCGTTCGCTGTTTGAATTCTTCATGAGTGATGTAAGTAATCGAAAGTGATTTGCCACAACGTGCTTCTTCTGTCTTGATTAAATCAATCAGCGCAGCGTGGTGCTCTGGGCTTACTTTCGCAAACTCTTCAGCAATCACAACACCTTCAATTTGAGATTCATCCAGCATGGTTTTTACCGTTTGCTGAAAGCTTGGGACACCGTGAGTTAACGCAAGATCAATACGAGTTACGTGGTCTGGAATAGGCAGGCCCGCGTCACAAATCGTGATTTCATCTGTGTGACCAAGAGTCGCCACTAGGTAAGAGAGTTCAGAGTTTATTAGGGTACTTTTTTTCATATCACGACCTATCAAAAAATAACGTTTGATGGGTTGAGAACAGCTCAAGAAAAAGCCATCGAAACGTTTCGATATTGATAATAATGTGTGATTTATCATTTGCACGTTTGATTGCTTTAGAGTGTGATAATGATCATCGAAACGTTTCGATTGGGCTCATTTTGTTGATCAATGTCACTGATTATTGATAGGTTGAATGAGTTGCTTGTGATTGAGCCCTTTAATTTTATCTTACGTCTCTCGGATATGTGCGGTGACAGAAACAACAGCATGGTCCGTACTGAATTGGTCGTGTTCAAAACTTGGATTAATGAGGTGATGGTCGAGTACTGTGTAGCGAGAGATCTCCATTAAGCTGGATGAGTTCCGACAATCAAACTCATTCGACATCAAAATGTAGTCCAGTACCGATCCATTAGCGCCGTAGTAATGGGTTGGTTTACGTTGTTGAAGCAAGTCTTCTTGATGCAGTTGATGGTACAGATCCCAGCTGTCTTTTAAGCGGAAGTGGGAAAGCCAATGCTTGCTGTTTTCGTCTCGGTTGATTGAGTAACTTAATAGCCCTTTAAACTCATCGTGGAATAGAGGCTTGTTAAAGTCACCCATCAACACAACCGGTTGATCAGTCTGGTGACGTTGATGAGTGATGTATTGATGCAGCATCTGAGCTTCTAGACCGCGCTGGACACTTGATAGCCAAGCGCCAAGTTGTTCTTGGTGGAAGCGGGTGAGCGTGTCACTTTGTGGTTTTTCGCCTTGCTGAGCGTTACCCTTATCGACAAGTTCCACTTTTGGCTCTGTCGGACGTTGTGACTTAAAATGTACAACATAGCAGTCGGTTGTACCTAAATGGGGTAACGTAATCGTCGCGTGAACAGGTGTTCGGTTGAATGAGAAATTGTCGCCAAGGTTGAAGGCTGTCAGTAACATCGAATCTGGCGTAACAGGTTGCACCTTTTCAATCGGGTAACGGGAAGCAATACCCACAACCGGTGAGGTATACATATAATCATCTTCAACGTGCGCCTTATCGACGACCGCAAAGTGTGGATAGCCCAACGCTTTCATGAGTTGCTGTAAAGATTCAGGGCTAAAGATCTCTTGAAAGCCAATCACATCACAATCTAATGAACGAATCGCTTGAGCTATCCAGTGTTGCTTCTTCTGCCACTCCTCGAAGCTGTAAATGTTCTCAAAATCGTAATAAGCATTCGGTGGTTCGAGGTAGTTCAAAAGGTTGAACGTTGTGAAAGTTATGTGGTTTGGTTTGTTCAATGTGTTATTCCATTTAGACCTAGGCTGCAAGGATACTCCAGTAAAGTATAGTTTGTTGATTATTTAGAGGCTAAATTTCACTTTGAAGCAAATCAAAGTGAGTTTCAGCTATTCCCCATCCTTTCAACGCTAAAGCCATCAAGGCTAACAACACCTAATGACTTCGAGCTGTGTCGAGTTAATTGTAAATAAGTGGGAAGCGTTAGCGTGTCGATGGTTTTATTAGTTATTACATGATGTTAGATTTGAACCTATACTTGATATAACGGCATGCATTCAGAGCCGATTAATCAAATTGAATATCGAATTCATAACATTTGAAGGGAGAGTCAAATGGGAACCGTTTTCCGACGCAAAGCCTCGCCACGCACTCAGTTTTTCAGGTTTAATTTGAAGTTATGTGCCTTCATGTTGCCGCTTATTGCTTTGCAGCCTTTGATTACTTACGCCTCTGATACCCAATCCACGCCTGCTGCCACCGTTATTGAAACCACACAACTGGTGGGTTTTGGTGAAGCAAAATACCCAGCCGATTTCACTCACTTTGATTACGTTAATCCCGATGCGCCAAAGCAAGGCAAGGTGACCTATGGCAGTATAGGTACCTACGATAGCTTTAATCGATTCGGTTCCCGCGGCGTTGCAGCCAGCTATTCCGGTGAACTTTACGATCCCTTGATGTTTTCTCCGAGTGACGAGATTGATGCGTATTATCCATTGATCGCTTCAAAAATACGCTACGCCAGTGACTTCTCTTGGATGGAAATTGAGATCAACCCGAACGCTAGATTCCAAGATGGCGAACCTATCACCGCGCACGATGTCGCTTTCACCTTTGATAAATTTTCAAAAGAGGGGGTGCCTCAGTATCGTGTGTATTACAAAGATATCAAGTCAGTAAAAGCAGTCTCTGATTTGTTGGTTCGTATTGAAATGAATAGTCCAAATCGCGAGAAAATGTTCAGCTTTGCGCAAAGCACACGTGTATTACCGAAACATTTCTGGAAAGACAGAAAGCTTTCAGATCCACTCAGTGAACCCCCCGTTGGTAGTGGTCCTTATAAGGTCATCAGTTATAAATTGGGTCAAAGTGTGACCTACGATTTAGATGAAAACTATTGGGCTGCGGATCTTCCTGTTAATGTTGGTCGCAATAACTTTAAACAAGTGCAATATGACTACTACCGTGACGATACGGTAATGCTAGAAGCTTTTAAAGCCGGAGAGTTTGATCTTCGAATCGAGAACTCGGCTAAGTTCTGGGCTAACTCTTATACAGGCGCGAACTTTGATAAAGGCTATATCGTTAAAGAAGAGATCAACCATGAAAAGCCAGAAACGACGCAAGGTTTCGTCTTCAACATTCAATCTCCTGTGTTCTCTGATCCTAAAGTGCGTGAAGCGCTAACCTACGCGATGGACTTTGAGTGGATGAACAAGAACATGTTCTATAGTCAGTATAAACGGACGCGTAGCTACTTCCAAAACACCGACTATGAAGCGAAAGGCTTACCGAGTGAAGCTGAAGTGGCGTTGTTGTCTCAGTACAAAGACCAAATTCCAGCGCGTGTTTTCACCGAAGAATTCCAGCCCTCAGTCACCGATGGCAGTGGCCGAATTCGCAGCCAGATGCGCACAGCATTCAAATTGCTGAAAGAGGCAGGGTGGGTGCTGAAGAACAAAGTCATGACCAACGAAAAGACCGGTAAGCCGATGTCATTTGAGTTGTTGATTTACAGCCCAACCACAGAACGTATTGCAACACCGCTGCAAAAGAATTTGAAACGTATGGGGATTGAGATGAAAATCCGTACCGTCGATACCACTCAGTACATCAAACGTCTTCGTGACCGTGACTTTGATATGGTCTCTTCATCGTTTGCTGCCAATCCTTATCCTAGCCCGAACTTAATGATCGTTTGGAACTCAAACTACATTGATTCTACTTACAATACAGCGGGTGTGATGGATCCCGTGGTGGATGCATTAACAGAAGAAATTGCGCGTAACCAACAGCATCCTGATAAGCTTCTAACACTCGGCCGTTCACTTGACCGCGTATTGCAGTGGAATTTCTACACTATCCCGCAGTGGCACGTGGGCGAATACCGCGTAGCGATGTGGGACAAGTTTGAGCGTCCGGCTGTATTGCCTAAATACGACCTAGGCATCGATACATGGTGGATTTCAGAAGAGAAGGCAGCTTTGCTTCCTGAAAAACGGCGCTAGGAGTGAGTTAACATGTCTGCGTACATATTTCGACGCTTATTGTTGGTGATCCCTACACTGTGGGCGATCATCACCATTAACTTTTTTATTATCCAGATTGCTCCAGGAGGTCCGGTAGAGCAGGCCATTGCTCAATTAGAAGGACACAATTCCGGTATTATGGAGCGCTTTTCTGGTGGTGGACAAGAAGTTGATTTAAGCGAAAGTGACCAAGCGTCTGCCAGTGGCTATAAAGGCTCTCGCGGGCTTGATCCTGAAGTGGTTGCAGAGATCAAAAAGCAGTTTGGTTTTGATAAGCCGGTTCACGTTCGCTACTTTGATATGTTGAAAAATTACGCGACCTTTAACTTCGGTGAAAGCCTGTTTAAGGGCGGTAACGTGATTGATTTGATCATCGAGCGACTGCCTGTTTCCATTTCATTAGGGTTATGGAGTACCTTAATCATCTATGTGATTTCGATACCTCTAGGCATCATGAAGGCGATACATCACGGATCTCGCTTTGATATTTGGTCGAGTGCGGTGGTGATTGTTGGTTATGCCGTTCCGGGGTTCTTGTTTGCGATTATCCTGATTATTTTGTTCGCCAGCGGTAACTACTTCAGTTGGTTCCCATTGCGTGGACTCGTGTCGAGTAACTTCGACCAGCTCAATTGGTATCAGCAAATTGGCGACTATTTCTGGCACTTAGCATTGCCTATTTTTGCGATGGTCATCGGCGGCTTTGCCACGCTCAGCATGCTGACCAAAAACTCCTTCCTTGATGAAATCAATAAGCAATATGTGGTGACCGCGCGCGCGAAAGGTTTGGATGAGAGCAGCATTCTCTACAAGCACGTTTTCCGTAACGCGATGTTGATCATTATTGCTGGTTTCCCTAGCGCATTTATTAGTATTTTCTTCACAGGTTCTATGTTGATTGAAGTGATGTTTTCACTCGAAGGTATCGGTCTGCTGGGCTTTGAGTCGACCATTCAGCGAGATTACCCGGTGGTGTTCAGCTCTCTCTATATCATGACCTTACTAGGCTTGGTACTGAGCATTATCTCCGACCTGACGTATACCTGGGTTGATCCTCGAATTGATTTTGAAGCGCGTTAATGGCGAATGAATAAAAAGGTATTGATAATCAATGTTTAACAACCCTTTAGCTGAAGCTCGTTGGTTACGTTTTAAAGCAAACAAGCGTGGTTTTATCTCCCTTTGGATATTTACTATTCTGTTTGGATTGAGCCTGTTCGCCGAGATCATTGCCAACGATAAGCCACTTTTGGTTTCTTATGATAATCAGTGGTTTGTACCCATTATCAATCAGTATGCCGAGACCGAGTTTGGTGGCGAGTTTGAAACCGAAGCCGATTACAAAGACCCGTATGTTATCGAACTCATTGAAGACAAAGGATACATGGTGTGGCCAATTATTCCGTTCAGCTACGACACGATAAACTTCGATATTTCAGGCGCGGTACCATCGGAGCCAGATTCAGTAAACTGGTTAGGAACCGATGATAAAGGGCGCGATGTGTTAGCTCGCATCATTTATGGCTTTCGTATCTCTGTTCTGTTTGGTTTCATTCTGACGATTGTATCGAGCGTGATTGGTGTGGTTGTTGGGGCGACCCAAGGTTACTACGGTGGTTGGGTGGATCTGTTTGGTCAGCGCTTCATTGAAGTTTGGTCAGGGATGCCGACCCTGTTCTTGCTGATCATTCTATCGAGTTTTATTGAGCCGAGCTTCTGGTGGCTGCTCGGAATTATGGTGCTGTTCAGTTGGATGAGTCTGGTTGGCATTGTTCGCGCCGAGTTCTTACGCTGCCGAAACTTTGATTATGTACGTGCCGCGCAAGCGATGGGTGTTGACGACAAACGCATTATGCTTCGTCACATGCTACCCAACGCGATGGTGGCTTCATTAACCATGATGCCGTTTATCCTTTCAGGCTCGGTCACCACATTAACCTCATTAGATTTCTTAGGCTTTGGTCTTCCTGCAGGTTCGCCTTCATTAGGTGAGCTGTTGGCGCAAGGTAAAGCGAACTTGCAAGCGCCTTGGCTTGGCATTTCTGCTTTCGTCGTGCTTTCACTGATGTTGACGTTACTGGTTTTCGTTGGTGAAGCGGTGCGTGATGCCTTCGATCCACATCAACAGAAGTAAGGATAGGGGATGACTTCAAATACAGTTCCTACTTCAAGATCAGCAACAGATTGTTCTGACAAGTCTCCAGTTCTAACCATCGATAAATTGTCGGTAGGGTTTGGACGAAAAGATTCAATAGAGCCGGTGACACACGATGTCTCCTTGGAAATATACAAAGGCGAGACACTCGCGTTGGTCGGAGAGAGTGGTTCAGGCAAATCGGTTACCGCTAATTCAGTATTGAAACTGCTGCCTAAAGGCTCAGCCCATTACTTGAACGGTAAGATTAATTTCTCTGGCACCGATATTCTGAGTTGTTCTGAAAGGCAATTGCGCGGGATTCGTGGTGGCCGCATCGGCATGATCTTCCAAGAACCCATGGTGTCGCTGAACCCGCTTCATCGAATTGGTAAGCAACTGGTTGAAACTCTTGCGATTCACCGAGGAATGCGAACCAACAAAGCGCAAGCCTTGGCGATAGAATGGCTTTCAAAGGTAGGTATTCGCTACCCAGAGCAAAAGATCTCCGCTTACCCACATGAGTTATCCGGTGGAGAGCGGCAACGTGTGATGATCGCAATGGCATTGATCAACGAACCAGAGCTGCTTATTGCTGACGAGCCGACGACCGCACTGGATGTGTCAGTACAAGCGCAGATCCTCGACCTTCTTAAAGACCTGCAGCAAGAGCTGGGTATGGCGATGCTTTTCATCACTCATGATTTAAGTATCGTTCGTAAGATTGCCGACAGAGTTGCAGTAATGAAAGACGGTCGCTTAGTCGAAAGCAACGACTGTCATACCCTGTTTAATGCGCCAGCTCATCCTTACACGCAAAAGCTTATCAACTCAGACCCGAAAGGCCTGCCTGTTCCTGTATCACCCGACAGCAAACCGCTACTCGATGTAAATCAACTGCGTGTTTGGTTCCCGATCACGGGCGGTTTATTCAAGCGAACCATTTCTCATGTTAAAGCTGTCACCGATATGGCGTTCACCTTGAAGAAAGGGCACTCAATCGGTTTAGTTGGCGAAAGTGGTTCTGGTAAATCGACGACCGGTATGGCGATACTTAAGCTGGTGGATAGTGAAGGGTCAATTATCTACTCGAGTGAACAGTTACAAGGTTTAGACCGCAAACAGATGCTTCCGTTTAGAAGCCGCATGCAAGTGGTCTTTCAAGACCCGTTCTCAGCATTGAATCCAAGAATGTCGGTCGCTCAGGTGATTGGTGAAGGTTTGTTAGTGCACCAACAATTGGATGACAATGAACTCGATCAACGCATCTGTGAGGTAATGAAAGAGGTCGACTTAGCCCCAGAAACTCGTCACCGTTATCCAAATGAGTTTTCTGGCGGCCAGAGGCAACGTATCGCGATTGCACGCGCTTTGATCCTTAAGCCCGAGTTTATCTTGCTCGATGAGCCAACATCTTCACTCGACAGAACCGTTCAAGCTCAAGTGTTGGATTTGCTGAAGTCACTTCAAGAAAAGTATGGCCTGACCTATTTGTTTATCAGTCATGATTTGAATGTCGTAAAATCTCTATGTCATTACACCATAGTGATGAAAGCTGGCGAAGTTATAGAGAAGGGGGACACTGAGACTTTGTTTGGTAATCCGCAACATGAATACACCAAGCAACTCGTCAGTCTTTCGAATATCGGTGGGGCGCTATAATGCAGGGGTTGTGGTTAAAACTGATGAGGTTCTGTTGAATTCAACATGGTTATTTTGACGTTTTACGATTACACTGCGGCCACTATTTCAGAAGTACATATTTAGGTAGAGGTCACCATGGACCAAGAACATTACGAAGACGCTGATTACGAAGGCCAAGAGATCGGTGAAGAAGGCGAAGAGATTGAAATTGAAGCCATTGGTATTGATGTTTCTAGTCAGCCAATTGAGCTCTACAAAGTGTTTAAAATTGCTAACCTAGTGAGTGGTGGCGGTGAAGCTAAACACATCATCTCTGAAGGCTACGTAGCGGTAAATGGTGAACTGGAAACGCGTAAGCGCCGTAAAATGTACGATGGTGATTTCTTTGAATTCAACCAAGAGTACTATGTAGTGGTATGTGATCAGCCAGTACAAGAAGAATCAGAAAAGCCAAAGAAGAAAGAAGCGTCTAAAAAAGATAATAAGGCGAAAAAAGGTCAGTCTAAAAAGGATTCTAAGAAGAAAGAATCTAAGAAAAGCACAGCAGAAATGTTGAGTGCTAAGGCTGAACCTAAGAAAGAGAAAAAAGAGAACAAACCGAAAAAGAAAGCGGATACGCCAAAGCCCACTCGTGACGACAAAAGCGGCCGTAACTCAATTGAATTCTTCTAAGATTTAAGCAACATTTCACCTCACTTCGGTTTGGTGTTCAACCACTCTTAAAAGGCTCACTATTTAGTGAGCCTTTTTTGTCACTAAATTTTTTTGTCATTACATTAGGTGGGATAGTGAGTGGAGCCGTTAAGGGGGAGGGGACTGTATTTGTGGTTAGAGGTGTATGGATAGAGTTCAAATAGTGTTGGATAAAGGTCTAGTCCTGATGGACATTTATGGCGTGGGTAAAAGAATGTTCTGATAAGGGATATGTTTAGATATTAGGTTAGGCGAAGCTGAGGCGCGCTTATTTGAGTGGATCACACGGGGCGTGTTGATGTGACTTAGAATCACCGAAAGCAGAGAAAATGTAGTCGACCAACTTAAATAAGTTTTAAGTTGGTCGACTATTTACATATCAATAACTATTGACGTTTTATTATCAGTGACGAGTGCGAGAAGAAGTAAGTTCTACAGCACGTAACTGAGCAATGGCTTTTGCAAGTTCAAGTTGAGCTTGCGCAAAGTTAACGTCAACATTGCCTTTATTAATATTTTCTAGAGCAGCACGTTTTGCTTCTTCTGCTCGAGCGCGGTTAATGTCTTTACCATGCAATGCAGTATCCGCTAAAACCGTCACAACATCCGGTTGTACTTCAAGCAAACCACCAGAGATATACAGCACTTCTCCCTCTGATTTAGGGTCTGTAACAAACACGGTTACCCCTGGCTTAATTTTACTTAGAAGTGGAGAGTGACCAGGGCGAATACCCAGCTCACCGTCAGCTCCAGAAACGGCTAGGGCATGTGCCGGGCCTGAAAACAGTGTACCTTCCGCACTTACGATATTAAGTTGAAATGTATTATCTGTAACTCCGATAGCCATGATGCACCCTACCTCTTAGATTGATTTTGCTTTTTTAAGCACTTCGTCGATAGACCCACAATACAAGAATGCTTGCTCTGGGATATCGTCATATTGACCGCTTAACAGACCTTTAAAGCCTGATAGAGTTTCGCTTAACGGTACAAATACACCTTTCTGACCAGTAAATACTTCAGCAACGTGATAAGGCTGTGTTAAGAAACGTTCAATCTTACGAGCACGAGATACAGTCTGTTTATCTTCAGTAGACAGCTCGTCCATACCAAGAATCGCAATGATGTCTTTTAGTTCTTTGTAGCGTTGCAGCGTTGTTTGTACTTTTTGTGCAATGTCGTAGTGCTCTTGACCAACAACAAGAGGGTCCAATTGGCGAGATGTTGAATCCAATGGGTCAATTGCTGGGTATAGACCCAATGCAGCGATGTTACGCGATAGTACAACGGTCGCATCCAAGTGGGCAAACGTTGTTGCTGGTGATGGGTCAGTCAAGTCATCCGCAGGTACGTATACCGCTTGGATAGAAGTGATAGAGCCTTGTTTAGTCGAGGTGATACGTTCTTGAAGAACACCCATCTCTTCCGCCAGCGTTGGTTGGTAACCTACCGCTGAAGGCATACGACCTAACAGTGCTGATACTTCTGTTCCCGCAAGTGTATAACGGTAGATGTTATCAATGAACAATAGTACATCACGACCTTCATCACGGAAACGCTCTGCCATAGTCAGGCCAGTAAGTGCTACACGTAGACGGTTTCCTGGTGGCTCGTTCATTTGACCGTAAACCATCGCAACTTTGTCTAATACACCCGCTTCTTTCATCTCGTAGTAGAAGTCGTTACCTTCACGAGTTCGTTCACCTACACCGGTAAATACAGACAGACCTGAGTGCGCTTTAGCGATGTTGTTGATAAGTTCCATCATGTTGACGGTTTTACCTACACCAGCACCACCGAACAGACCGATTTTACCACCTTTTGCGAACGGACAAATAAGGTCGATAACCTTAACGCCTGTCTCAAGAAGCTCAGTGCTGTTTGCTTGCTCTTCATAAGAAGGTGCTTCACGGTGAATTTGATAGTTTTCTTTTTCGCCGATTTCACCACATTCATCAATCGGCTGACCAAGAACGTTCATGATGCGTCCAAGGGTCTCTTCGCCCACAGGAACGGTGATCGGAGAACCTGTATTTTCAACGGTTAGACCACGACGCAAGCCATCTGACGTACCCATAGCGATACAACGAACGATACTGCCACCCAGCTGTTGCTGAACTTCTAATACCAGCGAACCTGCTTCGTCGCCAGTTACTCTCAATGCATCGTAAACGCGAGGGCTATTATCGCCACTAAACTCGACGTCAACCACCGCACCGATAACTTTAACTATTTTTCCAACACTCATTTTTAAATCCTCAAATTCTATTTTTAACCCTACACCGCCTGGGCTCCTGAGACTATTTCACTCAGTTCTTGGGTAATGGCAGCCTGTCGCGCTTTGTTGTATACCAACTGCAAATCATCAATGAGTTGACCTGCGTTATCGGTAGCGGCTTTCATGGCTACCATGCGGGCTGCTTGTTCACAGGCGATGCTCTCAACGATGCCTTGATACACTTGTGATTCAACGTATCGGTGCAACAGTTCTGAGAGTAGGTCTCGTGGTGCTTGTTCATAGATGTAGTCCCAACGACGTGCCTTTCTTGCCTCTCCATCGGCTTCTGTATCAGAAGGGTGGGGGAGCAATTGTAAGGTCGTTGGTTCTTGAACCATGGTGTTGACGAACTGGTTGTAAACGAGATACAAACTGTCAATCTTACCTTCATCATAATGACCTAGCATCGCATTGACGGTGCCTAAGATATCTTCGAGTTTAGGTGTGTCACCAAGGCCAGCCACTTGTGCGATAACATTACCGCTGCGTTGGAAAAAGGAGATAGCTTTCGAACCAATTAAGGTTGTTTCTACCTCTACGCCTTTGGCGCGCCACTGATCCATATCTTCTAACACTTTCTTGAACAAGTTTGAGTTCAAGCCACCACATAACCCCCGATCGGATGAAATAATGATGTATGCAACACGCTTTGGTTCACGCTGTTGAAGATAAGGGTGCTGGTACTCCAGAGAACCCGATGCGACATGAGAGATAACTTTACGCATGTTCTCAGCATATGGACGTGTTAACGCCATATTGTCCTGAACTTTACGCATCTTACTTGCCGCAACCATTTCCATTGCACTGGTGATTTTCTGAGTGTTACTAACACTACTTATCTTGGTGCGAATTTCTTTAGTATTTGCCATTATCTGCTCCTATTTGTTTAGATTTCCAGCCAACAAACCGGAGCTTTTACCAAGCTTTCAACGCGACAAAGTTAGTCAACAGCTCGCCAAGAGCAGCATCAATTTCGTCGTTGTAGTCACCTTTAGCGTTGATTTTATCGAACAATTCTGGGCTTTGAGATTTTGCATAAGCAATAAGCTCTTCCTCAAAACGTGCGATTTTGCTCAACTCTACATCTGCTAAATAGCCTTTCTCTACTGCGTAGATAACCGTTGCTTGTTCAGCGACAGACATAGGGGAGTATTGCTTTTGTTTCATTAACTCTGTTACACGCTCACCATGGTCAAGCTGTTTGCGAGTTGTTTCATCTAAGTCAGAAGAAAATTGAGCAAATGCTGCTAACTCACGGTATTGAGCCAATGACGTACGGATGCCACCAGATAATTTCTTAATAATTTTACATTGTGCAGCACCACCAACACGAGATACCGAAATACCTGGGTCGACAGCTGGACGCAAGCCTGAGTTAAATAGTTGGGTTTGAAGGAAAACCTGACCATCGGTGATAGAGATTACGTTCGTTGGTACAAACGCTGATACATCCCCAGCTTGAGTTTCAATGATTGGAAGCGCTGTTAATGAACCGGTTTGACCTTTAACTTCACCTTTAGTGAACTTCTCAACATATTCTGCATTTACTCTTGCCGCACGTTCTAGAAGGCGAGAGTGGAGGTAGAATACGTCACCAGGGAAGGCTTCACGACCCGGTGGACGTTTTAGTAGCAATGAGATTTGACGGTAAGCGACAGCTTGTTTTGATAGGTCATCGTAGATGATCAGCGCGTCTTCACCACGGTCACGGAAGTATTCACCCATCGTACAACCTGCATATGGAGCAAGGTATTGAAGTGCTGCTGATTCTGATGCAGAAGCGACAACGACGATAGTGTTTTTAAGTGCATCGTGATCTTCAAGCTTACGAACAACGTTCGCAATAGTGGATGCTTTTTGGCCAATTGCCACATACACACATTTGATGCCTGAATCTTTTTGGTTGATGATTGCGTCGATTGCTAAAGCAGTTTTACCCGTCTGACGGTCACCGATGATAAGCTCACGCTGACCACGACCGATTGGCACCATGGTATCTACGGCTTTGTAACCAGTTTGAATTGGTTGATCCACTGACTTACGTTCGATTACACCTGGTGCAATAACTTCTACTGGATCAAGTTGGTCAAAACTAATGCTGCCTTTACCATCAATTGGTTCACCAAGAGTGTTTACCACACGGCCTAAAAGTCCATTACCTACTGGTACTTCCAAGATACGACCAGTACCTTTTACTTTCATACCTTCAGAAAGGTCAGTGTAGGGGCCCATAACAACAGCGCCAACTGAATATTGATCAAGGTTAAGTGCTAGAGCGTACTTGCCACCAGGTAACTCGATCATTTCGCCTTGCATTACGTCAGCAAGTCCATTAATTGTGATGATACCATCACGAACCGATACTATCGTACCTTCGTTGCGAGCCTCGGTGCTCACATTAAATTTCGCGATTCGCTCTTTAATTAAATCGCTAATTTCGTTTGAATTTAATTGCATATTTGTTACCTATCTCGCGTGAAGTTGATTAGCTAATCGGCTAATTGATGTATTTAAGGAGCCATCGATGACGGTCTCACCCGCTTTGATTATGACCCCACCAACCAGTGTGTCATCGATAACCTGCTCCAGTTCAACCTGACGCTCTAATTTTTTCTCAAGCGCAACTGTTAGCGATGCAACTTGATCTTGTGTAAGCAATTCCGAACTTGTGACAGTGACAGGAATTACACGTTCGTGTTCATCCTTTAGCTCGCTGAACAAGTTAAACAGCTCTTTTACAACGGAAAGACGGCCATTCTCAGCCAAGACTTTGATGAGGTTTACGACGTGGTCGTCAACAAGTCCTTGGCAAATGCTAATGATGAGGTCAGCCAGCTCTTCCGTTTGTTGGGTGCGAGCTCCGTCTGCTGAGGAAATCTCATTCGCGATAGTCTCTTCTTCAGTGACAGCGACGAGAATTGACAGCATTGAGTGCCACTCTTGCAACTTGTTTTCACCTAAAGCAAAGTCAAACGAAGCTTTAGCGTAGGGATGAGCAATACTGGTGTAATCTGACATATTGCCTCCGTTTAGAGTTCGCTTATTAATTGGTCAACTAACGCTCGGTTCGTTTCAGAGTCGAGGTTTTTGTTGATCAATTTCTGTGCGCTTTCAATTACAGCGTCTGCCATACTCGCCTGAAGTTCACGGCGTATCTTTTGACGTTCGCCTTCTAGCTCAGCTCTACCTTGTTCTAAGATACGTGCCTTTTCTTGCTCAGCTTCTTGTTGAGCTAAGCTAATGATTTCGCTGCGGCGTTTTTTGCCTTGCTCAATCAGTTCAGTGACGTTTCTTTTCGCATCATCGATGAGCTGTGCGCCATTTGCTTTCGCCATTTCTAGCTCTTTCGCAGCATTCTCTGAGTGGCGTAAACCATCAGCGATTTCTTTTTGGCGCTCGTCTAACATCGCGGTGAGAGGGGGCCATACATATTTCATGCATAGCCAAACAAAAATCACGAATGAGATTGCTTGACCGAACATGCTTGCATTTAAGTTCATACCTTCCTCGCTAAATCTTGATTATTTACAAATCGATCTTTTAAAAGCTTTTTAATTAAGCTACGGCGAAGATGATGTATAGACCGATACCAACACCAATCATCGGTACAGCATCAACAAGACCCATCATGATGAAGAATTGAGTACGAAGCATTGGAGTAAGATCCGGTTGACGCGCAACGCCTTCAAGGTACTTACCTGCTAAGTTACCAATACCAGATGCTGCACCCGCTGCACCTAAACCGATCAGTAATGCACCTGCTACATATAAAACTGCGCTTACGATATCCATTTGTATCTCCGATAAATAATTGTTGGTTAAATTTTAAATTTTTTTATTGATTAGTGGTGTTCTTCTGTTGCCATCGCAAGATAAACAACGGTGAGTACCATAAATATAAATGCTTGTAGGAATACGATTAGTATGTGGAATAAAGCCCATGGAACACTTAGTGCCCATTGCATCCACCAAGGCATTAATGCGATAAGAATGAATATCATTTCACCCGCATACATGTTGCCGAATAAACGTAAACCTAGTGATATTGGTTTTGAAATTAGAGTGATTAATTCAAGAATAAAGTTAACAGGGTATAAAAGAGGGTTGTCAAACGGTTGAGTCGTTAGCTCTTTGATAAAGCCTTTTAAGCCTTTATTTTTAAATGTATAGGTTAACAGTAGAATAAACACACCCAATGCCATCGACATTGGTATATTTACGTCTGCCGTTGGCAGGTCTCTAAAGTGGCCAAGCCCCATTAAACGAGTCAATACTGGTATTAAATCGATAGGTAATAGGTCAACTGCATTCATTAACAACACCCAAACAAAAGTGGTTAATGCCAGTGGTCCAATTAATTTGTCCTCCGCTTGAAAAATTTCTTTAACTAGATTATTAACAAACTCAAAGATAACCTCGATAAAACATTGGAAGCGACCTGGAACACCGCTTGTGCCCTTGGTGACTACATATCGAAAAGCACCAATGAACAGTAAGCCTGTAATCCAAGATACCAACATTGAGTCAATGTTAAACGCCCAGAAACCATCACCTGAAGTTAAAAATGTTAAGTGATGCTCTATATATTCGTGAGCGGTAGTGATTTGATCCATACTACGCGTACTCCGATCTATTAGAAGTGGTAATAAATGGTGTCAAGAAGTATCCAACCATAGTGAAGATATACGCATATAATATTACTGGGTTATCAAGTTTTAAAAACTTAAATACCAAAATAAACATTAAAAACGTATATATTATTTTAACTACACGACTCATTTGCATTAAGTCGCGCAAGCTATAATTAGGATTTTTCCGTACCTTTAGGCTTGCATATATAAAACCAAGCAGTGGTGGAATTATCGCCATGACGATACCCAAAACTGAAGATTCCATATCTAATTTATTACCAAAAAACACTTCAAATAAAACTACACCGATGGCTAATATTACTTGGCAAAGAACGACTGTTTTAGCAGCAACAAGAATGTCGCTAGTGATCCCATCAAGCCTCATAAAAAAACCTTCAATTAAGCAGTGTAACTTAATACAAAAAACAGACTCCATTTAACTTGTTTTTAAAAGCTAAATATTGGCTATTTTTCATACCCCCTGACGAAGCGAAGTGACATAAATCACAACCGTTTCGACATGGTATAAATTACGCTTAAACTTCTGTGATCTAAACGACAAATATCGATATCAATAATTCCATTTTTGGAAAAGTCGATTTTCATTTATGACAATTATGTGTCTATAAC
>NZ_JAKJSY010000038.1:0-42194 GCF_050337445.1 Vibrio minamisatsumaniensis
AATCTAACCCTAACCAATAAGTGCACCAGTTTAAATATGCAAAGACCCAATAAGTGCACCAGTATTACAAATTAGTGCACCAATAATCTAGCTAGATTATTGGTGCACTAATTTGTAATACTGGTGCACTTATTGGGTCTTTGCATATTTAAACTGGTGCACTTATTGGTTAGGGTTAGATTTAATTATCTGGTGCACTTAGTCGCTATTGCATTTATTACTAAACAATTCGCCTAAGTGCACTTAAGTTAAACCTAGGTTTTTAGCACCAGCATTGCACCGTTCGCCCTTTCTAAACAGAAACCAAAGTAAATCGCCAACGTTAACTATCTATGGGTACAGTTACGTGGATAACGGTTCCTATTCTGCTATCAATATTCGTAAGTATTTGTTTTTTATGGGGACTGAAAGCGGAAGTGGCGAAAACAAGGTAAATTAAAAATCGTTCTTTGATGTGATTTTCATCAAAAATAAGGTTGTCAGTTTTATTTTTAGTTGCTCTTTTTTCTTGATTGAATAATAATAATAAGCAACCAACAACACGCCAGGAGAGAAAATGAGCGTATCAACCTTAATGAGAGACTGCATCGGAGCTGCCAATAGCTGGAGCTCTAACCGTGCTAAAGCAGTGTTTGGTGATGACTCACCTGAGGCGCGAAAGATTCAGCGACGCTTCAAGATTAATGCAGCGGCTGCCTATGTAGGCGTATCGCGTCAGGCGATAGAGAAAGCAGAGAAAGAGGGGCGATTACCACCTGCAGATTACATCGACAGCAAAGGTGATAACCCTCGACCAATCCGTGCCGGCTACACGTTAGATCAAATTGAAATGATGCGAGAACACTTTGGCACCCAACCATACCGACCTGAGGATAGCGAGGCAGTGACGCTGGCAATCCCTGGTGGTAAAGGAGGCTGCTATAAGACAAGCACAGCGGTGAACTTCTCACAGTGGTGCTCACTACAAGGTTATCGAGTTCTGGTCATTGATATCGATCCACAAGCGCACCTGTCGATGTATTTCGGCTATCACCCTGAACTGAACACCTCAATAAATGACACTGTGATGCCATTCATGCTGGGTGATGAAGATGATCTGACCTACTGCGTGAAAAACACTGCATGGCCAAAGCTGGACATCATTCCTAGCCACCTACAAATGCAACGCCTAGAGCGAGAGCTACCGGAAGCTGATGTGCCATATCCAACGCACACGATGCTTCAGGCTGGCATTGCAACCATTGCGGACAACTATGACATCATCATCATTGACGGCCATCCAGACCTCGGTATGGGCACAATGAACATGATCTGCGCCTCTGATGTAACGCTAATTGCTACATCTACCGAGGTGAACGACATCAACTCGACAACACAGCTGATGGCTCTTATCGCGGACATCTACGACGAGAACTCGCCTCTTGAGACTACGCACGAGCCTGTTGTGCGTGTATTACCGACCAAGCTTGGCGGCGTAGGCTCATCAAGCCAGGCTAACGTGCGAGACATTATGAAAATCTGGCCGGGCTTACCGCTTACCAATGGCATTCGCGTGACGGATGAAGTTGGCAAAGGCCAGCGCCGTATGGCTTCAATTTACGAGCAAGCCGACGAACAGCGCTCAAGCCCAGCAGCATGGAAACGCGCTAATGACATATTCGAGGCAACGTTCACTGAGATGTTGGAAGAGTTAGTAAAACCATTTTGGAGTGATGAAGCATGAAAAACGATGTGGTAGTAGAAGCTCAAACTGCTTCTGTATCAGTGCAAGCAGCTGGTAAACGCCAGAAGAAGCAGCTGCAAAAACTGGAAGCTCAAGCAGCAGCTGGCAGCACTATGATTCACAAGGTGATGGGGAAAGAGGTTAAATTCAAGCTGGTGGAAGTGCCTGCAGACAAAATTGAACTCAGCACCATGGTTTACCTCGGCAATGAGCGCAACCAATTCCTGCTTGATGCTCATGCGGTTAGCGACCTAATTGCAACCTTTAAGGACCAAGGTCAACAGGTACCTGCTTTTGGGCGTGATGTATGCGGCCAGATAGAAATCGCTGATGGTAGCCGCCGTCGCTTTACAGCTCTAGAAACAAAGCAGCCTTTCTATGTTTGGGTGGGTGATCTTGATGAGCAGCAGATGCAGTTCCTGTCTGATGTTGGCAACCAGTACAAAGACACTTCTGCATGGGAGAAAGGTCTGCGCTATGAACGCATGCTAAAGAACGCCACACAAGAAGAAGTGGCAGAGGCGGTTGGCGTGAGCCGCAAGGCAATGATGCGCTGTGTGAATACAGCCCAACTGCCTAAGGCGTTTATTCGCAGCTTTACTTCACCAAACGAGCTCAGCGCACGCAAAGGCGAAGCACTTTACAAGGTATATAAAGCCCTGACTGAAGAAAAGCAGGAAGAGATCGTTAACTTCTGCGACTCATGGCTTATCCCTGAAAAGGGCAAGCACACCACCGAAGAAATCGTCGAACTGTTTATTACCAAGTGCGGTACTGCAGGTGAAAAGCCTGAACCAGTTAAGCCTCGCGAATTGGCTATGGGTGCCACTGTCGCACTGAAGAACGGCAACGCCACTATTAACATCCCGAAAGTTTCAGATGAATCGCTAAAAGCTATCGAAGACTTTATTTCGCAGACGCTATCGAAAGAAGCGCTGGATAACTGCTAAGACCGCTAGGAGAACACAATGGATTACTTAGACTTACAAATGCTTGCTGGTGCTGCCCTTGGTATGACTGAGGAACAAACGGAAGCAATCATCAACGACGATGAAAACTTTGACGACCCTCTACTTGAAAAGTTCGGAGTAGACCTGGAGCAGTTCGGTGAAATTGCAGAAGCTCTGCTGCCATTCACACCTACTTTACGATCTGAATTGACAGAAACCATTTACCACGCTTTTGTTCGCCAAATGGGCGGCGGTTCTTGCATGGCAATCGTGAAACAAAAAGCTAAAGAACAACCCGTTTTGGAGAAGTAATCATGGCAATTGGTCACAAAATTAACGAAGAAGAATTGGTGAGCCTTTTCGATCAATTTGTCGGTGAAGTTGTTCATGGGGAACTAGATGAAGAAGTGACTGAGTTTCTACACGAAACAGTCCGAGAAATGGCAAGTGGTCATCCTATCTACGTTTCAAAAGGAGACTTCACCAACCTGTTAAATGACTTCATCAGCATGTTCTATTTTGATGATGAGAAAGGAGGCTACCATTTCGAATTTGAAGGGATTGTCGCGCAAGGGCCAACAACATTGATAAATATCGACGCCTAAAAAAACAAAACCCCGGCTGCAACCGGGGTTCCAACACAACCAAAACCGCCAGGAGATGATCATGTCTAAAGAGGACTATAACAAAATTCGTAGTGCAACACTACAGGAACTGCCGCTATTACCAGCCCACTTGGTGATTGAATGGCTACAAGGCCAACACCAAGCCATAGGTGAAGCAGTCGCCAAAGCTTGCTACCAGCAATTAGCTCGAGCATAAACAAGAACGGCACCATTCAGTGGTGCCGTTAATGCTTTAGGGCTTCGGATAACTCATCCAGAAAACGAATGATCACCCTCTTCACTTTTAACGGGAACTGCCGGGCCATCGCCGCAACATCTTTTTCTGTCACGAACTCGTGCGAAAAAAGGGCAATGGATACGTCCATGTCCGACATATCGAGAACATTCAGATAGCTTCGGTAGTGACTAAGCTTCATATCAGAACGTCCATTCTCAATTCTCTGAATCGTACTCACACTGATGCCTGTCAATTCGGACATTTTATCCTGAGAAATCCCCTTATTTTCACGGTAACGCCTTAATACATAGATAATTGGGTCTGCTTTTTTCATATAACTACACGTCACTTTTGATAGGTATTTGCTGCTAACCCGTCACTATTGACGTGGTTATCATTAATCTGCTTATGTGATCAATTGCAACATTCTGTTTCTTGTTATTATGCCTACCAACAAACGTGCCATCAGAGCGCGACTATTAAAAACAACATCTTATGTGTAAAAACGGCACCCCTTGCGCATTCTTTAAAATGGGTATTCTTAAAGTGCAAATGCAAAATGCATAGATAAATAGTAGTTGGACTTAGGTTGTATGAAAAACATGGAAATAAAAAAACTGATTGGTGACTTAGAAATGATGGCTGCAGCAGCGGAGCCTGGTGTGGTGATAACAGAGGAAATGAGCTTAAGTTGTAGCATGACGCTACTAAAAGCAGTGAAAGAGCTTAGGAAGGTAACATTTGAAAGGGATGTTTCAAAGAAATCGAGTTTATAAATCAAAATTGCTATGACTGACCAGTCATGTGATTTTTGACCGACACCCTTGACCGTATATTGAGACAAGCCATAATAACCACATGTTTTAACGGAGGTTATTATGGCTTTAAAACCATGCAGAGAATGCAAAAAGGAAGTGGCTACTGATGCCACTGAGTGTCCACATTGTGGATGTAAAGGACCAGTAGCCAACTTTGAAGTGATATTCAAAGGGGTAGCAGTAATCGCAGTTGTGCTGGCGTTTGCTTACGCTTGGATCACCAACTAACTAGCACCGTGGTCACCAGAAAGACGCAGCTGCAAGCCCGACTCGCTGAGTGACCATTCCACCGACTTTAACCGCCACTTTCCATCTTCAACATCACCAAACCCATCTAGGTTAAGATGACCTTCAGCCACCAATGTCATCAATGAAGAACGAGCTGGCATAGTAATATCCAGTGTATCGCTCCCCGCTTTAACGCTTTTGGCTCTGGCCATCACTGCAGCTTTGGCTTCCTCATAATTCGGATACTTAAAGACAATGCGAAATTCGGGCTCACCTGTCCCAGTTGACACTTCCTTAATGTCTCCAGTCTCTAAATCATGGTATGTGGCCACAACTCGACGCACATCATTACGACTACTAAAACGGCACTGCCAAGTTGTCACCTGATGCGGTTGAATGGTTATGTTTTTAAGTGTATTTCCTGATGCTGATTTACCCTCACCCTCTTTTAAAAAGAGCCAGTAACCATTAGCTGGCTTGCTAACAGCGCCGTAACGCTTAGCCAGCCGTGTTAACAGGTTCATGTCACTTTCGCCAACCTGATCAATATGGATAATCTGAATGCTATCCAATTCACTGTTAACTCTCGGTACCAAGCCATGTTCAGACGCCACGGTTTTGACCACATCACCCAGAGTGACATCATCAAAACTTCGGGTTTTCTGAGTCTGCAGGCTTCCTGATTGCTTGCGGTTATCCATTGGAGCGGCGTTAGCTACAATCTGCACTCGTCTTGGTGGACCGCTGGAAGTCACCTCATCAACAACGTACTGCCCTTTATCAATCAATTCACCATTAAACCCCAAACCAAGGCGCAGAACGGCGCCTTTCTTCGGCGTTGCCACTGAATCAGGCAAACTGACGGTAATGGCTAGGCGATCCGATTCACTGCCTGCATTATCCGTTAAGGTTAAGCTGATCAGGTTTCGCTGAATAACAGCCGTGATGTCTTTTCCATCCGCTGAGAGGGAAAAATCTGGACGGTAATCTAATCCCATAAGCTAGATGACTCCTTAGCAACTGGTGTAGGTAGGTCTGGCAGCGCGATTTGAATACCGCTTGGAAGAACGGCACCACGGTCAGCAAGACCCGGGTTAGCTTTTAGCACCTCAGTCACTGCACTTTCCCGACCGTAATGACGCCAACAAATAGCATCAATCATATCCCCCTCACGGGTTCTGTAGATCGTCGCCATAAAATGATAACTCCAAAGTAAAAGACTGACGTCTTGGCAGGCCACCTTTGATGAATTTAGTATTGGTTTCACTCAAATCAGTCATAACCCAATACCCCATAACATCACCAAGACCGCTAACGAGCAATTGGGGCTTGTATTCATTCCCCATATCCGCCAGCTTTTCAATTTGATGGGTACCGACATCTCGAAACGTGGTCGCAATTTGCCCGTTAAGAGAAATCTTTACGGCCGCTTTGCCTGTGTACTGAAGAAGATCGGACTTACCAATCCGTGACTGTGAGTTCCAGCGCCACTGCCACGTTCTGACCAGTTCATTGTAAGCGGCGGAATCAATATTAAATTTGAAACCGCCAAGGGACAGCATAACTTGAGCCATTAGCCCGCCTCCGGTAGATCATAGAGCGCACTATCTTGATAACCGCCAAGCTGAGAATGAACAGCCTGAGCGACTTCTGCAGGGGATTGACCTGGTGCAGCATAAACTTTTATTTCACCAACGCTTTGGTGAACCGTATTACCTTTGCTGGCAGGGTATGAACCATTAATGGCGGCAACAGTTCGACCTTGCGAGGCTTCCTGCTGAATCTGGTGATAAGATTTAACTTGCTGTGCCGGGGAATCGCTATCCCAGAACTTCAAAGAATCCATCCAGCCGCTAACGGTATCCCAAATGCCTGAAATCTTGGCTAGACCAGCATCGAATATGCCTGTAATACCACCCCAAAGATCAGAAAAGAACCCGGTAAGCGGCTCCCAATTGTTAATAATCAGCCCCAAAGGAGACCAATCAAACAGTGTCTTGATGACATTGAACGTTGCTGGAAATTCGGTTTTAAACCAAGTCAGCTTTTCGCTAAACCAAGCCGTAACCGCATCCCAATTTTGATAAAGCTGGATGCCTGCGAAGATAAGAGCACTAACAGCTGCCACTGCTAAACCTATCGGGTTCGCAGCCATAACAGCATTAAAACCAGCCATACCGACTTTCATAGCTCCAAGGGCTTTCACCGCCTGATAGCCAGTCGCAACCATGCTGACTAAGCCTGTGGCTAATTTAACGGTAAGCAATGTGGCTAACGCAGTACCTACAACCTTCCAACCGCCAAACAACTGAACAACGGTGTTGACCATTGATCCAACGTTCCAAATAGCGACCGCAAAATCCTTAGCGCCATAGACCAACCCTTTTAAAGTGCTGACCACCTCTTCTTTGTTCTCTCGAACGTACTTACTAACCGATTGACCAAGGTTCTGAATATCCCCAGCCATCTCACCGCCAACAATGCCTGCAATTTCTTGCCAAGCAGAACTGATGGTCGTTTTCAGGTTTTTGAATGACTGCCCATAAGCTACCGCACCACTCGCACCTTCCTCGGTCAGCATGTTGAATTGACGTTGCTCGTCCAGCAGTTCGTTCAGGCTCTTGCCCGTATTGCGGATATAAGTGGTAACTTTGTTGCCTTCACCACCAAAAAGCATGTCAGCCAATGAAGCGGCTTGCTGCTTATCTGTTACGCCCTCAAGGCGTTTCATAATGAATTCAAACTGATCGGCAGCAGCCATGCCCTCCATCATTGACTCATTGATACCAAGAGCACCAAATACATCAGCAACGGATGATTGCTCACCCAAGGCTTTGAACTCACCAAATTTATTGCTGAGTTCTTCAATCATGTCACCAATGTGTTCACCATCAAGCCCAGCCTGCTGAGCCACGCCGCTCCAGGCATTGAAACGCTCAATGCTCATATCATAAGCTTTTGCCATGCCAACCATAGTGGCGGTGTTTTCATTGGTTACTGTCATTAAGCCAGTGATGGCGGTAGTAGTCGCCCAAATACCGCCAACTGCAGCAGCACCTGCCTTTGCAATTCCACCTAAACGCTTACCTAAGCCAGATGTTTCTTCAAAAGCCACTGCCTTTTCTCGGGCTTCATCCAGCTCATCACCCAACTGCTTATAACGCCGGGTTAATAAGCTAACATCAGCCCCTGCTAACTTAGATTTTTTGATTTCTTTTGTGAGCTTACTTTGCTCACGCTCGAGCTCTTTGACAGTTTTGGTTGCCTTTCCCATTGACTCATTGAATGCAGAGCCGATTTTTCCAAAGCTACCATCAACGGTGCCACCTAAGGTGACCACCGTTTTAAGATTTTGACTTACCATCAGACTTTTCCTTCTTCGGCAGCAGTTCAATGAACTCTGTGAAAGTGCTCATAGGCAAATCCAACAACTCAGAGAGCGACCAGCCTGTGTGGCTGGCCAACACGATTAACCCTCGTTGGATGTCTCGCTCTTCGAGTTCTTCTTGCGAAAACCCACGATGACTTTTTGCACCTCCGTGTAGTCTTCCATATCCAGTTCTTGAATAACGGCAGGATCAACTTCCGCTAAAAGCGACATTAGATGCACTTCTTTGTCGGCATCATTTTTGTTCTGTTTATCCGCGATCAATTGATCACGAACTTTAGGACGGCGGAGGTTAAGAACTTCAATTTTCTGACCGCCTAACTCTACTGGGTAGGCAAGTTTCACTTCTGTTTTTGCTACTGGGTATGTCATAACTTCAATCCAATAAAAAAGGCCGCATTAGCGGCCATAAATACGAATGCGACCACGGTCGCAGAGAATTAAGAAAGCTGCAGAATAGCTCGGATGCCCTCAAGGACATCAATGCCACCCAATTTACGAACGTGGTTAACCGGGTCCACTTCAATAAGAACCACGCCAGCACGGACAACCTTGTAATAGTCCAACTTCATGGTTACTTTCATGGCTTTATCACGCTGGCTTCCAGTATCCTGAGTATCTCGCTCAATCTTGGTGATCATGCCACCCAGTTCTTCAACTAGGTCATAACTACCACCTGAGAGATCGGTGTAAGTCGAGCGAACCGATACCGCAGTACGAGTGCCTTGACGCAAACCAAACAGAGGCAGAACCGTGACATCAACACCAAACAAAGAAAAACTGGCTTCCATACCAGCCATGCCTTCATCAACTGGGATAGGCATATCCATATCGCCAGCTTGAAAATCAGAGGTCAAAACCTCGAGAACGGGTGGCGTGTACTCTTTGGCATTACCGGCTTTGCCGATACCATCCACCCAAATAGCCCATCGGCTAAGTAAATTGTCACCTGCCATTAGCCAAACACCTCTTCCAGATAGTCATTGTTAAGTCGGCTGCGGAAAATAATGTGCTCAGCCGGATATGGAGGGCAGAAATCAAAGTCAAAATAGACAATGCCCTTTTGAATTGTTGCTGGCGTGTTTAGCTCTTTATCAGCCCAACACTCACCACCAAGGATGGCGCCTAGTGCTTTCAGTTCACGCAGATACGCATTCACACCTGCAATCACATCATCCACATAGGTTTTCGTGATGTTACGGTCAACCGCCCACATGTGAGCACGCTGCACGCTGTCATTGATAATGTCAGCCGTTCGGCGGGTCTGCTCAAATGTCCACTTAGGATCCACGCTACAGGTACGGTTACCCCAGTGACGGAAACCACCCTCACGGATCATGGTGCTGACTTTGTTTTCGTTCAGCATGTTAGCGGTAGTGTTAGGGTCACCAAGAGACCAATCAACCGCCTGAGAAGTGCCTACAATGCCGTAGATTTGTTGATTTGACTTAGACCACCAGAAACCTTTTTCAGCATCAATTCGAGCTCGTAACCCTGCCTGACGTGCCGATGATGGACGATCAATCTCTTTGGCAAGCTCAGTGTCAAACACTCGCACCCATGGCCATTCTACTTCTACACGTTCGCCAAACTGGCGGGCGCGTTTCATAGCATCGGTGTAGCTTGCTGTACGCTCACAATCAAGATAAGTCACTGCACGAAGACGTTTTGCTTTCGCTTCAAGTTCGGAAGCCACTGCATCCAATTGGCTGAACTCTGGAGCAACCAAGATACGTGGTGTGTAACCTGTCTCTGTCTGGCTATCAAGAAAGCCCTGCATAGCCTTAATGATGTTCGCCTGAGTTGTGGCATCATCCGCACCTTCTTCAGCGCGAACTACGATAACTAATGCACCTGTCTGGTCAAAGATGTCATCAATAGCCGCTGGCAGCGTGCCTTCCAACCCAAGACCTTCAGCACGCTTACGACTACCCGCTACGGCTACTGGTTTGTAAAGTGGGAAAGGCTCATTCTCACCACCATCTAAATAAGTGCGTGTAGCCGGTGCAACATCACCGGTACCATCACCAAGAACGGCAACACTTACCAAAGCAGTTGCTTCAGCTTTCGCTTCAACGGCGGCTTTAACTTCCGTGGCTGTACTGGTAATCGCCTTGTCAGTATCCGTAGCCAGAGAGATTTTGATTTTGCTACCATCAACCGTGACTTCTAATACAGCATCAGCTGCTAATGGGTTCACCACCTCAACACTAATGGCGTCACCTTCCGTTCCTGCAGTCTTAGCTGTAAACACCAAGCCATCATTAAGAACTTCACTGCCTAACTGCAGCACAGACTTAACTGCAGATGCTGCAGCTGGCGCGGTACCAACCAAGCCAATCACGGCGGATTTTACTGTCTGAATGGGGCGTGAACCGTCATCAATTTCGATAACTTCAACCCCGTGGAGAAATTGCGTCATAGCTAATTCCTGTTAGTCGGGTAATAAAAAACCCCGCACTAAGGCGGGGCTGTGGATTGGATATAAAAAATCCCGTACTAAGACGGGATTTATTTGGCTAGGCCGGATAAAATTGGGCGCTCCCCAAAAGGGAATGTTTCTGAGTCTGGGTAATCACTTAACACTTTTCTATCATTTAAAAGACGTAAAAAATCATCATGTGATTTTATAGGCGATGTTCTTAACTCTTCTGGATAGCCTTGGTCTTTTTCATATTGATCGATTCTAGATAAAACTTTATCTAGCATTGAATCACGCCATGCTCTTTCTTCTAGCTGTTTATTCGCTATTTGTTTTTCCTTCAGAGCTTCTTCATATGCCAGCTCTAAATCTTCCTTTGATGGTTCAGGCTCACTTCGGTTCCAACGAACTATTCTTGCTTCTTTGCCATCACTCGTTATTTTCCAATCACCACCATCACCATAGACATCAGGTAAAACGGCATCTGGGAATAAATGCAACAATGCTGTTTGTAAACAAATCATTCACTATTTCCCTTTATAAATTAACTGGAAGAAATTGTGGTCATCATCATCAAAAGTATTTTGATTAATCTGACCTGTCGTAAATAGGTACAAACCTAGCGTATCGCCAACCATTAAATATACTTTGGCACTCACACCAATAGCATTTAGTCCACTGCCAGCTCCGCCCGCACCAGACCTTGAGTTTCCGTCTAAAACTCCATTGACTAAAGCGTGAATATAAACCGTTGGGGAGCCAGATACTGGTGTATAGTGAACCAAGCCCCTAACGTCGTACCACCCTTCTTTTTTAGCTCTAAAAAGATTTGAAGCAGGTTCGAATATGTTGGTCGGGTTATGCTTAACACTATTCCATGTAAGTTGAACGGGGCTACCCGCTGGAAGCAATACATTTACATTTCTAGTAACTTCATGTACTACATTTCTTTTTTCAAAAGCTCTCCATAGTTGGGGCAACTTTACGTGTTTAAGTTCAACTGAATTTGAATCTATATCCTGATCAGTCGCTGCATTATCTTTCCTCTCTAATTCAGCATCTTTTTTATCAACATACTCACGGGTAGCTAAAACAATTGAAGGATCAATTTTTAGTTCTACTGAAGACGATGAACTAACCTGAAGAACAATGCGCACAGTCTGCGTTCGGCCTGAGCCCTCTTCAAGAATCGGCTTATAGGTTTCTGGAAAGTTACCAACTGCAATTAAGTCACCATCAACGTCATAAATACCAACTTCTCGAATCGTCCAACCACCCACATTTTCTGGAATAATCTGCTCACAGATAATCCAGTTCGGGTTATTGGGGTCGATTTCTACTGCATTTAGTGGTTCGCGGCGAACTTCATTAATCAAAGCCGTTTGGTTCTGGTCTGGCGTAGGCAGAACACCATTACCATCACCTACGGCTAATTTTTCAAATTGGACGGTCTGGCCCAAAGCGGTAGCGTTAGCCAGTTTGGCTTCGCCTACCTTAGTTAAAATGGTAAAGAACTTGCTCATAATGCCCTTCTTTATTGCGGGTAAACGCTAACGCTGTCTATGGTGTGATCACGTCCGGCATGATAAAGCACACCTGTTACGCTTACTGTTCCTGGTTCGTACGGGTAAACGGTCGTTAAATCACCGCAATAGGTACCCGCGCCAAAATACATCTGGCCACGGCTTTCAGCGTAGATGGCCAAGCCAATCAAATGACTTCGGAGAGGTTTGGCGTCATAGATAAGATCAACCATTTGGTCATACATCTCATCTGTGATGCCTTTATCTAGAACACCCACAACCAGCTCAAATGTGTGCGGGTCGCCTTTGGGTGTCTTCTCCCACCACTCAATGACATCTATCAAAAAACCCAGTGGCTCTACCACACGGCGAATGGCTGCAATCGTGCCCTTGTGTTTGTGAACAAAAAACGCCGCATCAATAGCGGCGCGTTTCTCTTGTTCTGTCCATGCTGTATCCCATCGGTCAACAGAAAAGCTCTGCGCTAGGTAAGGCAAAAAAGCTGATGGACACTTCGCAGGATCCCAAAGGTCACGAATGGTTACTGGCAATGATGGTGTAATGGCATCAGCAATAGCTATTTCAGCCTTGCTGGCGTTGGGTGGCAGTAGGTTTTTATTCATCCTCGCCCCCATACTCCACTTTAATAGCAGTGCAATAACCCGCTTGTTCTTTGGTTATCACAATGTCATTCAGCGGCTTGTTAAGCACCACGTTCTGAACGCCTGCAACATGCAAAGCAGCATCAATGGCACTTTTACGAATGTTTCGACCAAGGCGGAACTGCTCTGTGGTGTAGGCTTCAATTCTGGCTCTGGCTTCAGCTAAAACAGGTTCATACTCTGGCCCTGCAGCCAAGAACAGCGTGGCGTCAATTTCATAATTAACGATATTGGCAGACTGGACAGAAAGCTCATCTGTTAATGGTCGAATGTCTTCAGCACTTAGAGCTTCAGTAACCGCATCAAGAATGCTTTGCTCTGCACGCCCATCACCTTCACGAGAAAGTATTGTGACAAGTACATTGCCCGGGGTTTTACTGATAGCTGTAACATCAGCCACCAAAGGGTGAGCCGATAGAGCGTGAAACTTATAGGCGTTGACAGGGCCAGCAACAGACATACCTTCTAACGCTAACTGAATCCGGCGACGATAATCAGCATCAGGCTCCATAACCGCTGGCGTTGGTGGTACCGTTGAATCATCTTCTGGGGTAATTTCCTGACGTGGAACATTGAACCTAGCCCCTGCTTGGTCAAGGTCATTTTTCTGAGCGTAAGCTAGGAGAACGGCCAGCGCCGCTTCGTTCACTCGTTGCCGATCAAGAACCCTGAAATAAGCTGCAACTTCCAGAACCTTATAAACAGGATCTGATTCAGTCATGGCGGTAAATGTCGGGTCATTAGCAATTAGCTTGTCCCGCATTTCTGCAAATATTTGCTCATAGTCCAAGACTTCAAGAAGGTCTGGAGGTGGCAGTTGAGATAAATCTTGAACACTCATTTAATTTCAATCCCCTCCAAGGTAATAGGCTCACCATTGGGCTTATAAACTCCTTCAATGGAAATCTGTACTGAACCAGGTGAAGCTGCATCAACCAGCACCCTGTTCACGCTGATGCGTGGCTCCCACTTTTTTAATGCCTCGGCAGTAGCAGCAATAATGTCAGCCACATTTTCCGGTGCAGTAGGGTTATCGATCAGTTCAAATAATCGGCTTCCATAATCTCTTCGCATGACTCTGGAGCCTAAAGGCGTGGTTAGAATGTCACGCACTGACTGCTTCAAATGGTCAATGCCTTCTACCGCTTTGCCTGTCTGTGCGTTCATTCCTTTCATGCTATTGCTTCTGGTTAGGTTTCTTGGTGGTTACTTGCGTTTCAGCATGATCATGGTTGTTGTAAATGCCACGGTCATCTGCCATTGAGCGCGTTTTATCGGTAATGTCAGCATCTGATTTGATATTTCCAGTCGTATGCTGCTTACCGTCATGCTCGATGTCTGCCTTAATAAAGAAGGTTTTACAGTTGAGTTCTGCATCACCATCACTGCCAATTGTGATGGTTAACTTATGGCTGGCTCGGTTGTATTTAATTTCAGTACCGTCTGAGTATTTGCTGACATGCTCATCCGGTGAAGTGCTAGGAACTGGACTGGATGAATCTGCTATTGCGGGAACAACCACACCTGCAGATAACTCTCCTGACTCGGATAAGATCAGAACTTGCTCACCAATAGCCAAAGGCTCCCAATCTTGGCGGTGCTTATTGGAAGCTCTGCCAGAAATCCAAGGAAGCCAACCAGTGACAACAGGCTTACCGTCTTTATCTTTGGCATACTCAACACGCACCCTTGGTGGACTCTGTGAAAAGTCTGTGCTGTGAATTTTTCCACGCTTAATCATGTCGGCTATACGTCTTTGCAGGTCACGAACGATATAATTCAAATCACTCATCCGGTACCACCTGCTCATACTTGTCTTGGTTCTTGTCACCAAGATCAGGTGAATAACCAACATGCACTGTTGTTGGTGTTAACCCTTCAGGCGTGAACGCATCAACGCCTACTTCAACCGTCTGGTTGAATCGAATAGACCAAACAGCGTAGTCATCCAGTTCTGGATTAAAAGCATCAGGTTCTGCACTGACAAACACGGCAGGTTCTATTGGCATTCCGAAACGGGCTTCTTCCACTTTCAAACCGATGGCCATGGCAGCATTGCGCACTTCAAGCTGATATTGCGCATCCGCCATACCGAGCACGGCAAGGATTTCACAGTTTAATGTAACCGCCATCTGCCCGTTCATTGGCTGAGTTTCAGCTCGCTCCCAGTCCATCACAGCAAAGAACGCACAAGGAGTTAAAAGCTCGGTCTGGGTTTCTGGGTAGTAATCTACAGACTGAATCCACGGTAGCTGCTCTATGAGCCATTGCTTAACTTTCTCGTGGTAGTCGGTTAAATGGATACCGTCACTCATCGTTGTGCAATCCGCCCTTTGAGGTCTGTAATAAAGTGTTTAAGAAAGATGTCTGGAATCTGGTCGAAAATCTCATCTTCGATTTTTACGTGAATAGCGTCATTTATCGGCACCGTTTCTTCCTTTACCGGATAACGGGCCTTGCCCTTGCGAGTGAATATGGATTTTCTTTTCCCTATCCTCGCCACAAAAGAATCTGGGTACATCTGATGGTTAAGCGATGAAGATGCTGGTTTAAACTCAGCACCGTTTGGTGACTTCTTCGTACCAATTCGCTTAACCCTGCCTTTGAGCTTACTTATTGGCATATCATTCAAGCCAAACCATAACTTCAACTCATCAAGGGCCTTGCCACTTTTCTTTAATCGAAACTTTTGAAGTCGATTTCGGATTGCCTTTAGATTTCTGGCTTGCAGTTCATCTCTGAGTAAACGACGACCTAACATATTCAATGTCACCGCCGTCCGTGAAAGCGCCCGATTGTATGCTTGGCGGAACTCTTTATCTGTTCCACCAAGCATCAACTTCACCGCTTCCAGCTCTTCGAGATCAATATCGAATAGAAGGTTTTGTTGATTTGTCGCCATTGAACTCACCCAACGGTAGTTTTATGAGACCTGATCCATCCGGCTCTGGGTTCTTCACCTGGTAAGTTTTGTCTGTTCCGTCTGAGAACTTCAGAGTAACTAGCGTTCTACGTGATATTCCCGTTGCATTGTGACTTTGAAGAAATAGCTCGTTATCTCTGTCTGAGACTTGGCCTCCACCAGTTAAAGAGCTGATAGCCGCAGGATTATCAAAAATACCTGGCACAGGATCTTCTCGCCCCTCAACCGTAACGGTCACATTGGCAAAGGTTTCAAATATAATGTTGTCAGCTTCATTCAAAGCCGCATCAAAATCAAACCCCATCATCCTTATACACCCCTAAGTTTTCAGCCACGATTGAACGAGCTCGCTCTTCAGGGATCGTATAAGTCTTTTCGCCCTGCAGCACCAGCTTCTTATCACCTAAGGTGATTTCAATATTTACGCCTTTGTTGATTTGGATTTGGCGTGTTTCACCTGCGGGTTTTGCTTGCGTTTCCGCTTGCTGTGGTTCTGACTCTTGAGCTTGCTGGTCTTGCTCTTCCGTTGTTTCAGTAGATGACTGACCCGAGGTATTTTCATCATCTTCATCAGGCAGTAGCGACTCCAATCGAGCGATTTCTTTTTCGAGCTCTGCATTGGTTTGTTCACGGTTGGCTTTGACATAATCTACCCCAGCCTTATCCAATTCAGCTTCTAAAGCATCCAGCTGAGCATTGATTTCGGTTTTATTCACTTTTGTATCTCCATGGTGATTGCGACCATGGTCGCAATCACTATCAGGCTATGAATTAAATGCGTGCGTAACACGCCTCATCTGCGTCCAACATTACTGGAACAGGAGCAGATTGAGTCTGCAGCCATTCAGCACTTGGGTTCTTAGTGAACCAGTTTGATGGGTAACGAGTGGCTTCTACGATTCCCATAGCATTGGCTTCAACATCTTGAATCGCACCGTAAGCGAAGTAGATTTCCACATCAGAAGACGTGACCATTACACCATTATCATCGATGTAAAGTTGATCAGTGCCTGCATCATCTTCATACGCGCCCGTATAAACAAAGAAGTCGAACTCACCGATTGAGCCTACCCACTTAAAGTTGGCATTGTTCAATGCGGCTGTTTCTGCTTGGGAACGTGAACCACGGCGAGTATCCAGTGCATCTTTCACACATTTGAAAGAACGGAACAAACGCCAAGCAGCTCGACCCATGTAGACTTCATTCGCCACCAAGTTGCAACGAGAGGCCCAGTCTTCGATGTCTTCCATTGGCTTTTCACTGGTTGCCTTATCAAGTGCGCTCCACTTATCAGCACCAGATAAGGTAACGTTGTTTTCAGGGCTTCGACCGTAATCAATATGAATAGGATCAAAGCTCTCACCTTCCAGTGTGACACCACCAGTTTTAAGCACTTCACAAAGCATCCACTCTTCACGGCGATCAATGCTTTCATACTGCTCATTCAATAAGTCAGCACGGATAGCATTCAAGCGCTGAGCTGGTGAAAGCTCACCCATAAGGGCTTCACCTGGTTGACGCTTCAAAAGGCGATCAGAAGTAACCGTGTCAGTTGGTTTCACATAAGCTGGCTCGACCGAAGTCATCACGCCGCCTTTTTGCTTTTGCGGTTTGCCAGATATCATTGGTGAAACTAGCGGGGCCAGCTTTCGACCTTTTTTAATTTTGTCGAATGCAATGGCTTTGGTTGGGAAAGTAATTTCGCCTTTAACCAGTCGCTTGCGAAGCGCTGGAATGTATTGAGGCGGCATTTGCTGCTTGAGTGCAATCAGCACTGCAGTAGTTAAAGCTGTTAATTTCATGGATACTCCAGAAACGAAAAAAGAGCCGATAGGGCTCTTTTATTGAAATGAAAGGTAAGGAATTAAGCTGGCGATTGTGTGCTAATCGGCGTGCCGGCGAACAAACCAGATTTCAGCTCGTCAGTCATGCCTGCCGGGTAAGCTACTACCGCAGGATCAATCGTGATGGCTTTGATTGCCGTGTGTTTTTTCGCACCCGTTGTTGCATCTACTGCAAACGAGGATAGGAATTGCGCCTTCTTCGTTGCATCAACAGCCGCTTTATAGTGACCACTGGTTTCGTCGTGTACCAATGGCGTGTACTGAGCCACATCTTCACCAGACGCGATAGTGATCGTCACATGCTCAATATCAGTGTCACCAGTGATCACTTCACTGTAATCTAGATTTTCGGTTGTCATTATTTCGCTCCCGTAGCTGCTTTAAAATCAGCCAGAATTGCAGAAGCTTGAGCGTCAACGGTACCCGTTTCTGCCTGTTCTTCAGCACCATCAGCTGATAGGTTTGGGTGATCTTCAGTTTGCATTGCTTGCGAGAACGCATCTGAAGCTGGTTTTTGCTCTTGCGATTGAGCAGCTGTAGCTTTAGGAGCGGCGGCTAGGATGCCTTTAGCATCATCCACGCTCATGTTAGTTTCAAAAGCCAAGTGATTAGCTAACTCACCGCGACCTTCCGCTTCTGCACAGCTCATAATGCCTTTAATGCGCGAGCGTTCGTCGGCCTGTTGAGATTGCTCAGACGCAGACTGAGCAGGTTCGGTTACTGCAGGCGCTGGTGTGCTCGCTTGTTGCTCTTGTGCCTGCGAGTCAGCCTGCTTTTTGTCTTTGTTTGGATCCATGACTTTTCCTACTGTGGTTACTGATTTTGGTTTGTTAACGTGCTCGATGAACTCGTTAAGAATGGTATTGCTGCTGACAACTTCTTCTGCAAAGCCAATATCAACAGCATCTTGCCCGGTGTAACATTCAGCTTCGGTATTCAGCACATCACCGATGCTCATGCCTGTACCTCGAGCCACAACTGAGGCAAAGTTACCTCGGGTTTTCTTACAGTCTGCAAGGATTTTCTCCTGCACACTTTTTGATAACGTTTCGTATGGGTTCCCGTCGACTTTGTGTTTGCCATCAAAAAGCAGGGTCATATTGATCCCCCAATCGTCCAGCATCTTCGACATGTCAGCATGAGCGACGACAACACCAACAGAACCCAATCCGCCGCTTTGTGTAATAAGTCGGCGCGAACCTTGTGAGTGAAGCCACTGACCTGCTGAATAGGCCATATCTTCAGATAAGGTCCAGACAGGCTTTATTTTGCTGCATTGGTGGATCAGGTCGCCCGTATCAGGACAACCATAAACACTGCCACCTGGCGTATGGAAAGGAAGAAAAACACCCTTTACGTCTTTATCCTGCATGGCGAAAGCGACTTTACGTTTGATAACGTCATAGCCTGTGTAGTTGCTGCTGCTCCAACCAAGGTTATGAATCAAAGCACCTTGAACTCGAATAACTGCGATGCCATTCACTAACTGATATGGCTTCATCTTGGAGTCATGAGAAACCCCGGTAGCCAATGCCAATTCCTGTGCTGAAAGCTTGCTAGTATCTAACTGAGGCTTGAAACCTGCTAGAGAACTCAACTGGCTCGGGGCTATCAGAACCGGGCATTGGTTAAACTGGCTGATTATTTGGTTCATTATTGCTCCCGTTGTTAGCTGGCTCTTCCGGCTGCTCAGGCGCAAATTGCTCTGCCTGAATCCAACTCGGTTTTGGTAAGCCTTTCTCTTCTCGAATTTTCATTTCTCGCATTTGCTGCTCAAAGACTTCAATGTAGTCTTCGCCCAATTTAGCCAGCTCTTTCTGGTACGTCGAAAGACCGCTTTCAATAAGCAAGATGGACTCTTTAACTTCCTTGATACCATCAATGGAAAGTCGACCTGAGCCAATCCAATCACAACGGCAAAGAGCAGAGCGTGCCTGCCAGAAGTTTGTTCCTTTAGGCAGTTTGACAACGCCCTTAGCAACAGCTTCCTCAAGCCATAATGAAAAGATTCGAGTGGCAAACCGCGAAGCGATGAACTTGCGATCGCCCATGAAGTAACGCCAACTTTCATTTAGCGCAGCTCGAGCACTTGAGTAGTTGGAGTTTTGGAAGTTGTGAGTAAGTTGCTCAACAGAAACGCCAATGCCGGATGCGATGTACTGAAGGATCGACATTTCCAGCTGGCTATAACCGTTGTCTGCATTTGATGGCCGCTGCAGGTTTAAACTCTCACCTGGCATTAAGTGAGAAACCTTAGCGCCATTCATGCGAATATTGGCTCCCCGGTGATACTTGTTCACCGCAGACATCCATTTCCACATGTTTTTCTGAGTATCTTCACCACCAGTGATGAACTGAAACGCTTCATTGGAATCAAGTTCTGACTCGATGGTCGCTGCAAACATGGCGTTGACGATGGCATTCTGCAGTTTGGTTTGCTGCAACTTATCCAGCATGTGCATCTGACTCATAACTGACATCAGTGCATTACTGCCACGCGACTGACCATCGTCCTTAGCATCAAAAACATGAATGAACTTTGCTCGTCCCCACCATGTTTCTTTTGACACATAACGATAGTTATTCGCCACCATGCCTAGCGGCATCATCGGATTAAGATCAGCGACATAATAACCAAGCGCCTGACCATGACGACCATGCTTAATACCACCGCGAATATCAGAATCCATCAAGGTGACATTACCCGGGTTCCTGACTCGCTTAGGCGATATCATTTTGATTGATGTTGAATAACTCGAATGACGGCTGGGTATCCACTCTGCCGCTGCCATTGCGTCACCATAATTAAAGTGCTGACAAATGGCTGAGCGTACCAACATGGTAAAAGTTCGCTTTCTCTCGGCATCGATGTAACAGCGATCATCTTCTGCGAACTCAAGCCATGCAGATTCAACATCCGTTTTTAGGGACATGAATTCATCTTCTGTCCAACCCAAACGACGCCACATAGGTTGCCAGTTCAGTTTGAAGATATGGCCAACAATGTTATCCAGGTGCAAGCGCATTCCGCCTGCTGCATAACCATGGTTGCGAACCAAGTCATCTGAGCGAGCGTTGCTTAAATCTAAGCTTGGCAGTAGGGCAGCATCTTCCGTCATTAACGGTGGAGTCCACTCTGCCAATTGACCGCCAAACCCCGCATTACCACCCTCGTAACCTGACATTTGCCGAGCTGGCACACCAGACGGATGCAGAATTTGTACGTCTTTCATTAAATCACTCCTGCTGGGCCTCGACGGCGGCTTTGCCCGGCGCTACTTTCTAGCCGTTGAATTTCATTTAAAAGGCTTTGCTTATCTGCAGGACTGTATTCCACCCTGCGCCCATCTTTTTGAATAACTCGTGCAGACTTGCCCATCAGTAAGTTTTGATAAGCCAGTCTCAGTTGTTCCAATCGTTGTTGGTCTGTCATTGATTACCTCGAATCGGCACCTAGCGCCTCAAGATCGATTTCTTCAGAACTGTTTGATGTTGGTGCGCTAAGCGTATCTAAGTTGATACCGAAACGACTGGTTGAGATACGCAAAGCAGCAAGGGCATACACTAGGCAGTCAAGCGCCTCGTTCCTCCGACCTTCGTTATCCCAGCGCAAAACACGCTTCCCGCTAACCAGTTTTTCAACCAGCCTTTCTGACGCTAACTGCTGACAAACCACCTCGTCACAAATCTCATCATCCAATGGCAAGTGCATAACACCGCTCATTGGCTGATCTGTAACTTGAGGTGAAGTTTCCATTTGCAGGTACAGCAAGTCTTTCGCCGTATCCGTACCAATTTCGGTGTGGTATACGCCGTTCTTATTTCGTTTCAGAGGGAATGAAGCAATCTGTTTACCGTAGGTACTCGCGCCCTTTATCGGAATAACACGGAAGATGCCGTGCTTTTTACTTCGCTTGTTAACAATATCAGGGTCAATACCCCCGGTATCCCAACACCAACGAGAGACGGCCATTTCACTGCCGTTCTTACATTTGTAGGTTTTGTTGATCGCGTCATCGACCATTTTCAGGGTTTCTTCTTTGTCGTAGTCACCCATGCAAATCGTTTTGTCGATCAACCATTTTTCATCATTTGGTCCCCAACCCCACACGTAACATTCATAGCGGTTTCGCTGACTATCAATGCCACCCGTTAAGTAAACAGCACCATCCGGTACCGGGGATTCGTATTTTTCTCGACGGTCTTTAAGAACTTCAAAATCTAACTTTTCGCCGTTCTTATCTTCGTAATCCTGACCAAGCACGGTGTTAATAAATGCACGCTCATTTTCAGGCTTACCTTTTGCCCTAAGCCATTCCGCAACAATCTCTCCCCAACCATCAAGGTTAAGCGAGTAGATAGCGTTGATCTCGATACCAACATTTCGCGGAGGCTGAGTGCGAAATCCGTCTTCTGTAAAGAAGTGAATGCCGTCTTTGGTCCAGGTAAAGTCCTCAGCCATCCATCGACCATCTAACTCCATTTGAGTCAGGTCTGAATAATGGAATGACTTACCACACTCGTCTGTATTGCAGCACTTATAGTGTGCGGTTCTGGCTTTCTTCTCTACGGTGTCTTGAGTGTCCTCCCACAGCAATCCGTACTCTTTCATCTCACCATCACGTTCCCCAAACTCCAGCACCTGTTCAGTGCCACAATGAGGGCAAGGCAAGTAGAAACGAAATGTAAGATCACAGTCTTCCAAAATGTTGGAAATGTGGGAGTGACCTGCCACTGTTGGTGTTGTACCAAAAATGGCTTTAGGGAAGCTGGCACCTTTCAAACGCTGTAAAGCCAGCTTGATAGGGTTACCTTCACCCTTGCCGCCCTTGCCAACTTCTAGTGGCCAGGCGTTTACCTCATCACCGACAACCACCTGCTTTGTTAAGCGGCGGAAGTTACCTGGTGAAGTGGCGCCTCGAAAGTCCAGGATTGAACCAATCATGACTTTCTTTGAAACTTTGTTGTGCTCGCTTTTTACGTTCCAGTCCGGGAACACTCGCTGAATGACAGGCATTTCAGCAATTACCGGATCCACCTCATCGACAACAAATGCATCCGATTCATCATCGACAGGCTGGTACACAACAGCACTGCGCTTCTTGTGCTCTGCCAGATACAACAGAGCAGCCACCATCATTTTGGTGTAACCAAGACGAGCAGATTTTTTTATCGCTAACAAACGAATGCTATCGTTTGTCATCATGTTCAGCAGTGCGACCTGTAGCGGTTGAGTTACCCAAGCACCTGCTATTTGAGAACTGCCTTCGGGTAGCCTGAAATACTTATCAGACCATTCAACCCCCGTCAGGGGTATCGTCGCCCTCAATGGATTCAATGCTCGCGAGACCGCTCTCGATATCGCTATCTTCGTATGCTGAGAGATCTGGTTTAACGTCTGCAAGCTCATTCAATGCCATAGCCAATTCTCGCTTTAGTACCTCAAGCAGCTCAGGAGGAATGTCTGGGCAGGCCATCTTGAATTTCGGCAACCACGAATCAACCCGGGTTCGTAGAGCTATTGCCACCAATGAAATGGTGTCAGTGATAATTGCGATGGGAGCATATTGTTTCTCAAGGACTAATCGCTTTGTTCGATTAAGTAAAATGCGCTCTTCTCGCTCATCGTTTTTGAGCTTCTGTTCGCGCTGCTTTTCCGATTCTTCGGTAGGGGTTTCCGCTTCTTCTTTGGCTGGCTTATCAACTGACTTATAGCTGATGTAAGAGCGTACACATTCCTGAGGATCAAGACCGTCTCTTCCCTTTGCAGTTGGCAGCACGCCTAGCTTTTGCAGGTCTCTTACTCGACGATCAGAAATACCGAGCAGTTCGCCAATTTGTTTCTGCCCAAACTTGATATTTGGGTTAAAAAGCTGCTCTTTCATGCGGAAACCGGAAACCCTAAAAAACGAAAAATTTTAAAAATGAGAGGTTTTCTGCGAGGTCACGCCCCCGTGGGGTTCCAGATACGCCGGAAGGACCCATTGCGACCACGGTCGCAATCACTCGGGCTTCGGTGTCTGAGACAGAACACGAAAGATGATCGTCAACGCAGCTGCAGTGGCGTTCAGCCCTGCATACACTGGCACACTCACATGCACCTGAACCAAAGGGAGCAGAGAAGCCAGCAGGTTCATAGCCACAACAGCCAGCGACCACTGGATGGTCCACAGCTTTCCTGACTCTTTCCAGTTATCAATCAGCTTCATGGTCACCACCTTTTATCTCTTTGGTTAGTTTGATAGGGAACATTGGATCCAGATCTGGATTGATGGATGTAGCCACAATACAGAACACAGCAAACAATCCCTCGAAGAAATCCAGTAGCCACTCTGGCCACCAATTACGAACACAGACCGCGTTGGTCTGTTCATTGAAGTAGATAGGCACGACACCAAACAGAAGAGCGTAATGTGTGTACTCTTCTTCTATCTGTTGCTTAGTCAGCCTGTGCTTGAATATCGCCATCGGTTGTTTCCTTTGCTGCCTGAATAGCCAAGCAGATAGACTCCTCAAGACGTTGCTTTGCCAGCTCCATCTTTGCAGGATTAGCCGTTGGCTGATTACTCATCAAACGCTCGAGCGCCTGCCCTTGTGTATTCAGAATTGCTTCAAACATAGCTACCTCATTACGTCGATTGGATATGCACAATCCAGCGCACCACCTACATATCTATCGACTATTCCGTTCGTTGGTCCGGGTTTGCTAATGGCCAGTGGATTGTCTAGCCAGTAGCTGTCATGAGATTGGTTTCCGTAACGAACGCATCGTCTGCCCGTTCAGTTATCGTTACCCGCCCACTTGGGAGTTAGCCGCTACATGCTCTGTCCTCATCCGGGTTAATGCTCATTTCAGTTATTCCTAAACAGCCTCATAAGGCCGCTTAGAAATAAAGCCAGCAAACGCTGGCTTTAATGAAAGCAATGGATTTAGTAATGGAAAGTGCTCACGCTACTTACCGCTATTTATCTGCCTGCTTGTCTTGGTACCACTGTTTGATCTTGTCGGGCTTCTGCCCACACTTCTCTAGTGCACCTTTCCAAATCAGGTCACGTTCAACAGCTTCATCCCTTGTAAGGGGAGGGCTATCGAATGGAATCTCACAAGGTGTAAGGTAAGCGGCTGGCGGAAGCACTACAACGTCACGAGTCTGCGTCACCACCTTGAGGTCGGTAGTGCTGCCACATCCGGTCAATGACAGGCTGAGGCAAACGCTTAGTGCCACAATCATCTTCTTCATCTCGTAGTAGTCCTTTTAGTTCACCAACTGCTTTATTCACGCTTGCGTCCACGGTCGCAGTGTAGTTTTCCATGTAACTCACTGCCTTTCGCTCATCCTCTAAATGCTGAGTGAGCGTGCCAATGGTCGCGTTTAATTCAGTGTTTACCTGCGTCACGGTTGCAATGGATAGCTTAACGGTTGCGAGTTCAGCCTGTTTGGTTGCAATAGTTGAGTCTTTTGACTCAATCTGTTGCTCCAGGTAATCGACACGCAAAGAGAAGAAGCCAATCACCAATCCAAGCGCCACGATAAAAATGCCGTTCATCTTAGTTAGCAAAACATAGCTCCGTTTCTTTCTGTCTCCGCTTCACCAAGCCGGGCAACTTCTTCCCAGCCCCATACACCCAAAACTTCAGCTCATTGCAGGCTTTGGGATAGTCACCCTTGCGGATGTGCTTATAAATACGTGTCTCGCTGCCGTCCGGGTTATGCCTGAATCGCGTGCAGCCTGTGTTGAATATGAATGATGTGAAAGCATCAATTTGCCCTTGGCTCATCGGAGCATCACCCATTGAAGCAACGAGACATTCTTCTGCTGATTTAATGTTTCTGACCCAATCCTCAGCGACTTGGATTTCAGTCACCGGCTTATCATCCACGCCATGAGTATTTCCCACGCCATTAGTGATTAAGCCAGAAGGGCAAACATAAGGATCTAACCGACATCCCTCTGCATTGCCTATGATCTCCAAGGCTTTTGGTGAAACCATCAAATCACTTTGAACCACTCCGCCAGTAACGAGAGCGATGATGGCCATGACAGAACAGACAATTTTGTTTTTAGTCTTCATTATCTGTCGTCCTCATCGAGAAGTGCCTCAAGAGGTTCGCCGCTGGCTACCTTTGCCTTTAGCACTTCGTGGTTCTTATGTTTGTAAACCCAAGTGAGAATGAAAGAGGCTAAACCGAGCATTAAGCCACCAATCACACCCCACTCGCTAACAGAAAACGCACCAAGGACAGTCACCCAGCCTGCAAAGAACTGGGTAACCTTTTCACCCTTGGCAATAAAGAAAGCGGCGACAACTCCAGCTAGAGCGGTCAGCCATAGTTGTTTTTTCTCTAGCATCAGAGCCTCACGCTTTACGTTTTTACAACTGGTTAAATGATTCAACCGTCGACATATAAGTGCCTTCTTCCATCTCAATACCAATAAAGCGGCGGTTTAACTTCACGCACGCCTTACCCGTTGAACCGGAACCCATAAAGGCATCAAGCACCACATCACCCTCTCGACTACTCGCAGTAAGAATGTGTTCCAGCATTTCCGCTGGCTTTTCGCATGGATGCTTGCCTGGGTAATACGCGACGGGAGTGAACGTCCAAACATCGGTATAAGGCACGTCACTTGTGACGCTGAAAGGACGGCGCAGGCTTTCATATTCAGCCTTGAGATCGTCGTATTGACGAGTTAGCGACTGATAATCAGCATTAAGCGCATCGTATTCTTTGGTTAGTTCATCATGAGAACGCTCAAGCTTTCCGGCATGTTCAGCGAACAACGCCTGCAGCTTTTCATATTGCTCACGATTAGGAAGCTGCCACTGGCTGGCACTAAACCAGTGCGAACACATCTGAGTGCCTGTGGCTTGGTTGATCTCTTTTGCTGAAATGCCTAATGAATCACGAGCATTTCTGAAATAGTTGATCAGAGGCTCGAACACCTCTTTCTTTAGCTCTGCACACTTCTTCGCGTACCCAGCCACGCCTTTGGCATGACCTTCTGATCCGTAATGCTCTGCAAACAGGACACGCTCGGTAGCGGGGAAGAACGAACGCAGGTCGGTTTTTCTCATTCTTCGCCATGGTCCATTAGGCTTAGCCCAAATGATATGGTTCAGAACGTTAAAACGCTGGCGCATAAGCAGCTCGGTATCCGCCGAGAGCTTGTGGCCACAAAACAAGTAAATGCTGCCGGATGGTTTCAGCACTCGCCAAAACTCCAGCATTACCTCGTCCAACCACGCCAAGAACGTTTCAACATCTGGCCACTGATTATCCCAAGCGTTTTTCTTAACCTGGAAGTAGGGTGGATCCGTCAAAACAAGGTCGACGCTGTTGTCGGGTAAGGTTTTCAGGTAGGTCAGGCAGTCTGCATTAAGCAGCTGCACGCGATTGTCAAAGAATGAATGTTTCAATGGTGCCTCCGCGCATGGCGCTCTAGGCACTCTCCTTAACAATTGACTTGCACCGCTTACACTTAATAGAAACGGTACCGATAAATTCACAAAGTTTCGCGCCACACTTAGGGCAGCGCAGTTCTATTAGTTTTGTCATATAGTCTCACTTTCGTGTAGACTCCACACCGCTCTGCAGAGCTGGGTGGGCCTTGGTCTGGCGTATGACTTGCGTAATAGGTCAGATGGCTGTGAGGTGTTCCCGCACTTCACAGTCGCCCATTTCATTGCCGTAGAAGTTGCACAGCTCCCTCTCTGCCTAAGCAGGTCTCAGGTACTCAAGGCTGTGCCCAAATACGAAAAAACCCCGCCAATGGCGAGGTTTGAAATTGTTTGCGGTTGCAAAAACCGCACTTTGATAAATTTATACCCTAACTATAGGACATTTGCAACTACATGTTGTGTTTTATTTATAGACAAAGCACTACATGGTGTGTTTAGTGTGGCTAACATCATTTCACCAACGTCCGTGGTAATGTATCGCCCATCTGGGATCTGCTTTAACTGACCAGCAATAGTTAGCTGTTCCATCACAAACGCAACGTGGGGAATACTAGCCTCACCTTTTGCCATTGCATAACCACCAACACTGTCGGCGCTCTGTGGCCCACACGAAGCGCTTTCAAGTATCTGGCGTACAAGGTTCTTCTGGTCGTTTTTAATTTGGTTCATAACTTATCTCCTGGCGTATTTAAGTCAGGGACGACACTATGTATTACCGAGGTGGAAAGCCAGTCCTATTTTTTGGGAAATTGGCTTGTGTGACCACGACCTCCTATTGGCAATAAACCACTCGCTGGGTAATGGGTTCAGAGCTAACGTTCCCCTCGCACAATAAGCCAGGAGAACAAATCATGACAACCACGCAAATTAAAAGCGACATCGCAGAAGCTATTGAACTTTCAACCAAGCTGCGCGAGATGATTTACAAGCTACACCAAAAAACTTGCAACGAAATGTCTGAGAAAGAAAAGCAGGGCAAACCAATGACGGAAGAACGCCTGCTAAGTGAAACCATTATCCCAATGATAAGCGACGCCACGCAGCTACATGGCAAGCTGGCCATGCTTGATAATATTTACAACGAATAACAAAGGGCCGCATTTGCGGCCCTTTCCTTTATTACTACCCGAAAGCCTTATAACTAACTTCACAGCTTAAAATACGTTCATGCCTTCCAACGTCCAGCTCTGTCATCAAAGCTTTGCCTAACTTCTTCGCTAGGTGGTATTCAGCAACTGCACCATCACTATCTTCCCACCCCTCCAGCATGACAACACAGTCTGCAGCACGAACCATAGCGCAACAAATATCCATATACTCGGCTTGGGTTAACCCGTCAGGCAGAACAGCAGGATTAAGGACAACATACCCAAGGTGTTTAATTCGATTCCCCAAAGAAAAGAAGCTGGTGCGATTGAAGTCAGGCAGGCCGGACATGGGTCCGGCAATATACACCTTATTCAAGCTACGACTTTCGATGTCACGTACCAAGCTCTCAGCCTGTTTAACCAATGATGATGCTTTCTTTCCAAGAGACTCCATTAAGCAGCCTCCCTTGCTTCAAAGTAATCACCAATATTAGCCATAACTAAAGCCTGTGCCACTGGCGGTGCGACTGAGTTTCCACATCGAGCCACTTGGCTTTTCTTTGATAACTTTTTACCTTCGCTGTTATGTGAGATTACATAGTCACTAGGAAAACCTTGGGCTGCGAATAACTCATGAGGCTCAAGCATTCTCATGCCAATATCGACTATTTGATACTGCTCTCCCTTGATAGTTACCAGACCAAAGCGATCCTTTGTTGTTACTGTACTGAGGGGCTTGCCACACTCATGGCCAACACTTGTACCATAATACTGAATAAGGAACGCTCTAACTTCACCAATATGCAATCCGCCGGCTGAAATAGTATGGACTGGTTCATCACTGCCATGACCAACATTAGTCCCTCGCATTTTAACCATATGGCTAGTTACCAAAGCATTATGATCCACCGTTGTCACTGTAGATAAGGGATCTTCCATTTTAGAACCGTCAACACCAGTGTAATGCTTAGCTATAAAAGCGGAAACCAAAGCAAAGTGACCTCCTTTAACCTGAGCGCAAATCGTTCTTAAAGGTTGATCGGCTGGCATGTTTCGCTGACTTGATGCGTTGGCACACTCGGTAATAAATGGGGTAGTGCACTCACCAGGAACAACAAACGGCTTCTCACTATCTAAGACAAACTTCTCTAACCCTTTTGCAATTCTCTTCATGGTGTTTTCGGCTAGAGGTCGCTTACGGTTAAAAATTGATTTAACCGGGATAGACCAATCAATGATATCGGCTGCAGTCTTAAACGGTTTTAGCCCACTACCTACAGGACCATGCGTCTTTTCTGGCCACTGGATTTCTGCACCATCATTTCTTGCAACCATAAAGAAACGCTTCCTTGTAGTCGGCGCACCATAGTCACAAGCATGTAGAACTTTAAATTCCACATCGTAACCGAGACCTTGTTCCAACTTTTCATACGGGAAGTTATCACCAAGAGCATCTTTAACTTCTGGCCAGGCCGGGTGTGCTTTATCCAAACCAGTCGTTAACACTTGAACAAAAGCATCAAAAGTCTCGCCTTTTCGATCTGGGCAAGGCTTAAATTTATTATCATCCACTTCTACAACTGGCCCCCATGTCATGAACTCTTCTACATTCTCAAGCATCATGATTCTTACAGGGACCAAAGCAGCCCAACGAACAGCTACCCAAGCAAGCCCACGAATATTTTTATCTACAGGTCTATTACCCTTGGCTTTAGAGAAGTGCTTACAATCTGGCGAAAACCAAGCCAGCCCAACTGGACGTCCACGACAAGCATCAACAGGGTCAACATCCCAAACAGATTCACAATAATGCTCTGTCTCAGGGTGATTAACTTTGTGCATGTCGATAGCTTCAGGATCGTGATTAATTGCAATATCAACGTGTCTATTTAATCCAAGCTCAATACCAGTAGAAGCACCGCCACCACCTGCAAAATTGTCGACAACAATTTCACCTTTTAACAATCCATATTCCATTATTCTTCTTCACCATTATATTCGATGACACCAACAGGCTCGTTGGGTTCTTCCGTTCTCCAGTGCGGTACCCATTTATCTAACCAGGCTTGCGCCTGAGCTTGGGTCATGCGGTTATGTTTCATGACATACGCTTGTAATTCACTGGAATCAGATGGAAGCATGATCAAGCCTGTTGAATGTAAAGTAGGGCAGCGCAGAGGCTATAGAACATTACGCTGCCAGCGATTAGTTTGAACTGAAGCATTGGTATTACATGCAATTCAGAAGAGCCGGGTATTGAAGCCCGATTGGAGCGAACGGTATGTCGTCGTCAAAATCCATTGGCGGCTCATTGTATTGAGGCTGCTGTGGTGCACGCTGTTGCTGCGGAGCTCGCTGCTGTTGTGGTTGGTTGTGTGGCTGACCGTTGTTTGGTTGTTGTGGCTGGCCCCAACCGCCTTGCTGAGAAGATTGCTGCTTATTACCAAGGATCTGCGCCTGACCTTCAGGGTAGCGAACATCGACATAAGTGGTGTAACGGTCTTGACCACTCTGATCTTGCCACTTCCTGGTTCTAAGCTTGCCTTCGATGTAAACCTGATTACCTTTCTTCGCATATTCCCCCAAGAACTCAGCCGTTTTCCCAATAACTGAGATTCGGTGCCATTCTGTTTTATCGCGCTGCTCTCCAGTTGCCTTGTCACGCCATACATCACTGTTGGCAATAGTCAGATTAGCGACAGCAGTACCGTCTGGCAGATAACGAATTTCAGGGTCTTCACCAAGCCAACCAATTTGGATAACTTTATTAACTCCACGCTGAGCCATTATTCACCTTCCTTAACTTCAACCGTTACTGTGATACCGTCTGACAATCCTTTTGATGCTGCTTTTTGAAGTTCAGAAGCCCAAATCGTGCCATCCTTGCCCGGTGTAATGTTTTCACCTTCCGTACTTTCTTTTTCCTCGAAATCATCAAAGCCACCAAAAGATTCACCAAGAACTTGGTTTAGTGTGTGAAGGAGGTTTGCTGTTAACAGCCAATCAGCGTTATAGCACTGATCATCAGCACCATAAGAAAATACAGGTTCCTGATCTTGGCTAAGTGGAATATGAGAAACTTTACTTAGTTGGAACGGGTGACGCCCCTTTTTGGTATGAAGCTTAAAGGACCAACGCTCGAAATCATCTTCACCAAGCGGCTGGTCAAAATACATATCAGCCTCAATGATGTCCTTACCACGAAGAACGGCCAGCTCTTCATCGTCTAAAGTAATGCCTTCAAACGTGATTTTCTTTGATGCCTTGTCACCAACGGCCTTAACCTTGCCAGAGTGATCAATATGCAATCCCTGAGAAAGTTCAACACCCTCTGCACAAAGGCATTTGCACAACATATCGCTTGGTCGTGCTGCTGTACGACCTGGCATAACACGAAATGAGCCCAATGCCTTACGAAGTGCACCAAGCACCGATTCACACAGCTTGATAGATTTAGTGTTTAGGTAAATCCAACCTTTATCGGCATCAATAAAGCCTGTAACGATATTCACGGTTGGCACCTGCATGCGTAATACTTCTTTGCGTGCGTTATCTTCAATGTCACTTCCCAATTGCTTGGTGACGACGGTACCTTTTTCTTCAAGCTCCTTAATGCGCTTACGTGCCAGCTCATTTACCTGAGCAGCAGGGGCTTTCTTTTCTTCAATGCGATATGCAAATCCAAATAAAGCGCCAAGCTTCATGGCCAGTTCTTCATAGTCTGAATTAACAGGGTGACGGAAACCGCCAGTGTATGTGCTGGTATCACCAATTGGTGAGTAGCGGTGCTTGCTAAGCTTTTCGTTCAGCTCTTCCAAGCTGTGCTTAAATTCAAACAGGCGGTAAATGCTTGCTTCAGTAAAAATCATGTCCGTTCTCTTTGTTCTGGTCGCTATTCTTAAATTCGATTTGTACGCCATTGGGCTTTGCGACCACGGTCGCAATCGGCTTTTCACTCTGAACCCAATGTTCGTTCTCACAGTGATAGCCTTGCTTTTCTAAATATGTTTCTGCTTGAAAGTACGATTCAAAGGTAAAAGGCTCACTGCTGACTGCTATGGTTCGCATAATGGCTCCTTGGATTACGCTGCTTTATCTATCGACGCTTTTGACTTTTTTGCGATAGAAAACTCATGTGCTGTAATTTCATCTACGTTCTTTGGTAGGTTTAATGAGGTGGAAATATAGACATCACCTTCAAAGGCAAACCACTCGATACCGGAAAAAACAACATCACCCCAAGAGATGCCAATGGTGTTATAAAGCTCATCCAGAGAGACATCAGTGCAATCAGGCTTTAGCTTTTCATACTCCGCTCTAAGTTCGCGAAGCTTATTCATGTTTTCTTTGCCTTTAACACGCTGACGGATCCAGCTAGTGTTGCCTCGTGTCGAATTTGGCTTAGTCCAAAATTCAGCATCAGGACGGGTATGCGGATTATTAAGAATCAAGTCACCAAAAGCATGACCTGTTGCACTAAAAACAAAGGCTGGCTTTGCGTCAAAGTGTTCAGCAAAAGCGGTACATTCGGCTTTCAGCTTACTGACCTGATTTCGGTAGTTAGTCCATGCTGAATACACATCTGCATGGTTTGATTTGAAAAACTTCTTCATGTTTATCTCCTGGCTTATGCAGCCTTATTGACTGCTTGGTCTTTCTGTCTGGCGTAATCACGTTTCCACATCATCAATATGTGCTCGTCACCAGACCGATTACTGATACTCCAGCACGCTATCGCAGCGTTCTTGTTATCAAATGCAAATGTGTGAAAATTGCAGTTCGGGCACATCAGCATAAATTCTCTTGTGGCTTGCTTATATCGCCACTCAGGCAACCATTTCATTTCTGGCTGCAGTTCGAAGGCTACGTTGCAAAGGCATGTTGCTATTCCTTCTGGTAGTTTTGTCGCGGCGTCCCCATTCATACACATGGTCAAGCCCCTCCTGATCGAATGATTCAATAATCCGAAGCAGGCGATTCCAACGGCATGCCCAGCGCTTATTCCAAGCAGCTGCGCTCTTACCTGCGAGCTGTGCAATCTTGGTCTGTGGCAGCAAGTCCTTGCCTGCGTTGATTTGATCTCGCTTCTGCTGGCAAGCCAGTAAAGCCAAATGCTTAATTAACTCTGCAGATGAGCCTCTTAGTGCACGTTCTTCCTGCTCTGAGAACTGAGCAAGTAACTCCACTAAAAACTCTCTTGATGGCAGCTGTGCGCCATCGCTGTAGCAGTAGCGAAGCCATTCTGCTACGCACGTTCTTGCGTTATTCATGGCTCGTACTAATTTCGTAAACTTGAACGCTTGGGGCGGTAGTGGCATCGGTGACTTCTTGAACGTCTTACACGCTAACGTTCTCACCACTTCTGCTTTCACCTTGATGGACTCACCACCAATCTCAATTTCATGAGTAGGTGATCGCCCATACTTGCTGTCGTAACCGTTATTCTCAAAACCTTCCAACTGACCTCGAGTGCGGGGAACAACAAGCAGTGCCTGGCGAAGTTCTTCTCTTAAGCCTTCTTTGTTGTAATGCACTGCGACCCCGCTTAGCCTTGCTTAAATAGCTGGCTGTTTGCCATCGACACATAAGCCGACGGCATGATCCCGGTTGCCTTTTTAATTGCGCCCAACTCAACAAAGCTGGTAGCAATAAGCTCGTACAACTCATTAGAAAGTTGCTGTAAGCCGGCACGACAATCATCGCTGTTATAAACACCGTCCATAGCAGGCTCTGAATGTTGAAGAACATCGGCAAACTCCTTAGAAACATCTGAGAGGCATGCCTGCATTTCGGTGAGTTTTGACTCTGGCCCAATAGGTGAGAGTGGGGTATAGAAAGTGCCCATCGCGCCACAAACGTCATTCATGCACTTGGTGCGATACTCACCAGGCAGAGCAGCAATCCAGCCAAAAACAAAGTCAGCAGGCATAGGGGACTCTTCTTTAAGGATCCGCTCTATCTGCTTACACTTCGTTTTTTGCCATCGCTGAAAGGCGTCAGCATCATTAGGCTCTTCACCCAAAGCACCGGACTCGATCAGGTTGCTAATCAATGCACCCTTGACGAACTCATCACGGCGCACGTTAGTTGCTTCAAAACAGGCAAGCGTATGTCTTATGACAATCTGCGCTAAATTGCTGTCGTTCGCTCGACATATCATTGCTGCCCCTCCTTGAGTATCTTTGTTGAAGTGAAATCGCTTTTAAGCTCGCCGTTAGTGATGATTTCCAATTGGAATTGGCGAAGAAATGGCACTTCCTCCCCCCACTTGGCTACAGCTTGCGGCGAACATTTGCAGGCATTACCTACTGCAGTTGCACTACCAAAGTGATTAATAACAGTTTCAGTTTTCATGCAGCCATTTTAACCAATTGGCCTGTTTATTCAACCTAAGTTTAAACTTTACATTAAACATATGTTCAAGATCAAATTTTTAAACCTAGGTTTAAAACCTTGTGGTAATATAATGATATGAACGAGATAGGTGATCGCTTAAAAGAGCGGAGAATAGAGCTAAAGCTTTCCAAGTCGGAATTAGCGCGTGCAGCCCAAAGTTCGGTGACCATGGTGAGTAAATGGGAGTCGGGAATGGGTATGGGATTCGACTACGCAGCGCGTATAGCCGAGAAATTGGACGTTTCTTTGGAATGGCTTTACTACGGTGGTGAAATCGTAGGAGAGGCACCAACCAGCAATCGTATCCCTATTGTGGGGAATACGCAGGCTGGCCCGAACAAGGAATGGTTTGATTTGGGCTTCCCGGTCGGCTTTAGCGATGAATATGTGGACTTTCCAGCCAGAGGTAAGCATGTGTACGCCCTGAAAGTAATAGGGGACAGCATGACACCGAGGATTCTGGAAGGTGAAGCTGTGCTCATTGATCCTGAGTCTGAACCTGCGACTGGTGAAGAGGTCGTGGTAAAAATTAAGGACGGAGATGTGATGGTTAAGACATTAGCCGCACTCCGTGATGGGATCGTGTTCCTTGATAGTTATAATCAGGGTTACAAACGCATGACGTTTCCACTGAAGGAAATTGAGTTTATACACCCCGTGGTGGGTGTGGCGCGTTCCAGCAGGATCAAATTAGCATATTAATTTAAACCAAGGTTTAAATTACCTTGTCTAACCATGTTTAAATCGTTTATTATTGTGGCTTAGTAGACGATCAGAGGCATGGTGACAATATGACTATTACAGATAAATTAAACTATGTAACTGATTTTAAAGAAGAAAATAAAAACAGCAGACGTAAAAAAAGCCCGGTTGTGGCGACCGAGCTTCTTTACGTAAATGGGCAGTTAGAAACAAACCACCACAACAAACTTTGGTTTAATTCTAGCTGTCTACGCGTGTGCGTGCAATAGAAAAATTGCTTTTGAGCAAATTTTCAGCGCACCGCTATCTGCTGCATTAATGGCAGGGAACAATGAACAGACTAGAGTTGACACTCTTAGAAGTAGAAGACGCACTGAATAAGATTGACCCCAATCTCCCTTATGTCGATTGGTCTAAAATCGGTCGTGCGCTTTATTCCGAATTTGGCGACAGTGCTCGCGATATATTTGAAAGCTGGTCTGCACAGGGCGGCTCTTACCATAAGAAAGAATTCAACGCTTGGTGGAAGAACTTCCGCAAAACGCGCAAAACCTCGTTCGGCTCATTCATCTACATGGCTATGGAAGCAGGCTGGAAGCCAGAGCGCCAAGAGCTAACAGATGAAGAACGCCAACAACGTAAAGCACAATCTGAGCAGCGCAAAGTAGCCGCACAGAAAAAACGTGAACAGGCTGAGCAAGCGCAGTGGACAGCTCTTGAAAAAGAAGAGCACGAGTTCAAATCTTGGACGGCTCAATTTGCGCCAACAGGTTACATGCAAGAGAAGCAGATGACCGACCTGGCTAAATTCGTTGACGTTCGCTTAGGTTACGACAAGTACAACCGTCCATTCCTAGCGTGGCCAATTCACGATGAACTATTCAACCAAGGCAACTTCTGCGGTTACGAAAAGATCATCGACAAGCGCATCCAAATCGGCACTAAGAAATTAAACAAATTCTCAAGTGAAAATGCCCGAACTGATATCGGGTTTATTACTTTTGGTACGGATTGGGTCCACGGTCGCAAACGTGTTTTTGTGGTTGGTGGTCTTGCCGATGCTTACGCAGCTCACATGGCCAGCGGCGAAGTTATCATTTCACCAATCGGTGAAGGTAACATTCCAGGCATTATCCTACTGCTTCAAGAAAAGCACCCTGATGTAGAGTTCATCGCAGCACCCGATAATGATAAAACGGGCTGGGAAATGATCGAGCGATCTGGTGGTTTCTGGACACTTCCACAAACCGAAGGCAAGGACTGGAGTGAAGTTTACATCACCGAGGGCGATAACGCTGTACTTAACCAGCTGCTACATGTTCGTGGCTTCAAAACTCTCGTTTCAAATTCTCGTTACCTGCAGGCAGAAATTCGCAACGGTTTGAACCTGCTTAAATCTGGTATGGGTACGGGTAAATCGACCACGGTTCAAAAGTTCATTAAGCAGAACCCACATCTAAAAACCCTAATCGTATCTCACCGCCGTGCACTGGCTAAATCACTACGCTCGAGCATCAATAACGACACTATCCAAGTGGAGTATTACGAAGACCTGATCATCAAGGATGCAGGTAAAGGCATTGATGCGAACATGGCACTGAGAAATGCGAATATCCTTGTGTGCTCTGTTGACTCACTTCACCGTCTTGCGGGTTCTCGCTGGGATGTGGTGTTTGTTGATGAAATCGAACAAAACCTTGGTCACTACTTTGCAGAAACAAACCGCTACGGTGAGCACTGCTTAAACTACCTGACTTTTGCGCTGACTCATTCACAGTGCCAAATACTGGCAGATGCTCACCTGGGTGATTTAACCAAAGCATTCTGCAACCGCATTGGTCTTAACTCTGGTTTCATTTACGACAACCAGTACCAGACAGGTAAAGACGAAAACGGCAACCCTAAAAAGCTTTACGTTTACCAGTCAAAAGCACAGCTAACCGAAGTGGTGATGCAACAGCTGATGGCTAAGGGCAAACGCTACATTTACGCTAACTCAAAATCAGAAGTAAAACGTATTGCGACTGCCGTTGAGCAAGAACGCGAGCGAGGCAACTACGCTGGCAAAGTGCTAGTGGTTCACGCCGATGTAACTGATCACGAAGATGTGGCAACGGCCCTGCAAGACATTAATGCGGTTGTTCCTGATCTGGATGTGATTATCGCAAGCCCAACCTTGGGTACTGGCTTCGATATTAGTGCTAACTGTCACCAGTTTGAAAAAACAGTGGGCTTCCTATCTAGCCGAGTAGGCACAAGTGAAGAGGGCCACCAAGGTCTAAACCGTGCTCGTAACATTACCGAGTTCCACGTATACCTAGACCCGGCAGAACGCAGCGAACCAACTGACCCAGATTACATTCACAGCAAGCTGATCGATGAAGTATCAGCTGAGACTATGAAAGTCTTGGCTATCGACCCAACAACGGGCGAATACACATCTCGCAACCCTCTTTTCGAGTGGCTTTACTGCGAAGTTAAAGCACAACACAACGTATCGAAGAACCGTTACAAAGCTCGCTTCTTGGAAATTGCCGAGCACGATGGCTATGAAATCATTCATGTAACAGAAAACGAAATGGCGAAAAAGCTGGGTAATACAATCCGCGAACTTGCCAATGAGCGCACCAAGCGCGAATTGCTACGTGATATTGCCGACGCTCCGGTTCATATTGGCGAAGCCTTTGACAACATGATGTCCAATGGTGAAAACCACTCGGCTGTTGAAATCGCCAAATCTAAAGTGGTTCACGACCTGAACCTTGATGATGCAACCGATGAAGAACTGGACTCGCTATTCCCTATGGCGAAAGAGCTATACAAAGAGTTCGAACAACCAGGTGAAAACTGCGAGTTCAACCAAGCGGATGCACCTATCGAGTTTCCTGAATCTCTGAAAGAAGCAGTAACGTGTTCACTAACATACAACCAAGAGCGCAACCGATACGTTAACTCTATCAAGCGCCTAACGTGGGTGAACGTAACACCGGAAACGGCTAAGGCACTGGATAGCAAAGACGTTCAACACGCAGAGAGCCGAGTGAGCTGGCGTCACCTTTCCATTCGTCGCGCTCACATGATCAAGCTGTTACGCATCGCAGGTATTGATGAGCAGTTGAACTACAACGGCAAAGCCTGGACTGCAGAAGAGCTCAATAAAGAACTTGGCCCATGGCTAAAGCAGAAGAAGAACAAAGACCGCCTGTTCAAGTATTCAAACATCACTGTAACACCAAACACGCTAGAGAATCCGTGCCAGTGGCTGAACAACCACCTGCGCTCTTTTGCTGTGCCTGTCATTCAAAAAGGCAAGCGCCGTGTCAACGGTAAGGCAGTGAACACCTACTGTGTGGATCAGGATGCTTGGGCTGGCGTTCGCTCTCTGGTTGCTATGCGTACTCGCGGTATCGAAGACAGCATGCACGACATCGACAACATCGATGTAGAAGTGCTTACCCGTAGTGTTAACAAGTTCATCGAGTCAATCAACAAAGGCGACTTCAAGCCGGGCTGGAACATCCTGTTCGGCAAGATGGACAAGCAATGTGTGCTTGCTGGCCAGACTGAATTACGCGACGAACTAGCGCAGGCATTTGCACAAATCTCAGACCGATTTGATGATCAGGCGACCGCGAAAAATGATCCACCTTCGCCGACAGTTTTATATAAATCAATCGGGCAAGGTGGATCACTTCCACCAGCCACAAACACTAGCTGTGATGCGGGCTTTGCGTATATAGAGGGGAGGGAGGAAGATCCACAGATACAAGTCCAGATTCCAGCCACTCACACTCTCAGTGCAAAACACCGCGAAGTGGTGCAACAGGTGGCTAATATCGCCGTGAACAAGCATAAGATGCCTGCTGATAAGGTTGTGGCATTAATGGAGCGGGAGGGCTTGGACGTGTTCTCAGATAACCCTGAGGCTTGGGCAGGCACCATTCGTGACATATTGGTGGGCTAGGAGTCAGCATGATTCAGACAAATGTTTATTCGTTCTCTGTAGCGGCAGAGAAGAAGAAAAAAGAACAAGAAGCCGAGCGCAAGGAGCGCTCAAGACAGCGTATTTTACGCGCAGCAGCAAAGATTAAATGGTGATGGACATGAATAACCCAATTGATTTTTATGTGGAACGTATCGAAGGCTTCAACGATATGAGCTTCAAGGAAAGACGAGCTGCTGTGCGAAAGATGAACCTTGACGACAAGATGCACAACAAAAGTACCCTTAAATCTATTTTCAGGGTCAAGCCAAATAAAGATGCCGTATGTGAGTACAGTTATAAAAACCACTGGGGGCAGATGGTGGAGTGCTTTAACTTGGACCAATGCGTAAATATGAGAGAGGTTACCACCAAGCCAAGAACTCAAGCCCAAACAGAAGCTGCGAAAAAATTAGCAGATACTAGCAAGGCAAACAGCCCTAAAGGCCGGGCTATTGCATTGTGTCAGAATCTGATCGAAAAAGGTGCCGTGGTTATTGATACCGAGACCACTAATTTAGATGGCGTGGCCATCCAGCTATCAGCAGTATGTTGTCAAACACGTGAAGTGTTATTTTCATCGTTAATTCATACGGAAGTACCTATTTCAGAAGGTGCTTATAATGTTCATGGTATTGATGCATCAATGCTGAAAGATGCCCCTAAACCAGAGCAGGTTTTGGTTGAGCTTGAAGATATATTGCAAGGCAAAGAGCTGATCGCTTTTAACGCAGAATTCGACCAGCGTATTTGCGCTTCAACGTTTGGTGATGCCTCTTTCAACAGCGGTAATTGGACATGTGCCATGCGGAAAGTTGCGGTACCTGTTCTTGGGTCAACAAACCGATATGGAACCATATCCCTTTCTAATGCCATGCTTTATGCAGGGGTAGAGTGGAGCGGTAGAGCGCATGATGCTACTGCTGATTGCTTGGGAACGGTTGACTTGATTCGTAAGATTGCAGAGATGTAACAACAGGTTTTCAACGTGTTCTGTGGATAAGAAAAAGGCTGGGATACCCCAGCCTTTTTGTTTTGGTTACTGCCAGTATTTGGCAAATCGTTTGTTGTAATCCACCAGCAGCGCATTCACATATGCGCTTTTCTTACCTGGGCCCATGTGTTCAAGAACGATGGTACCGCGATGTTTTACTTGGGCGATCCACCAGCCGTTCTTCTTCATCGTGCTAATCATTGGCTTTTTCGGCAAGCTGGCGCAAAACTCATATTCATTCCAAGCAGCATGCATTGCCTGCATTGCGTTATCAGCCTGAACAGTAAAGTCGAAAGTCATGCCTTTATAAGTCATATCAACCAGCCACATTCCGTTATCCAGTTTCTTAGGTGCGGCAAACTTTGGTTTTTCGGTGACGGCTGGCTCTTCTTCCTCAGCTTCCGGTTCTGATTCAGCATCGTCTTCATCATCAGACTCAATCATGTCGATCTCATCTTCAATTTCATCGACAGCTTCTTCTTCAACGACTTCATCCAGTGCCAGCTTTTTCAGTTCTTCCCAATCCACCCATTTATCACTTAGGTAGGTTTGGATGCTTCGCAGGTTAAGCTGCTGAACGTCTGGCAACATGATGTGCTTGCGAATGTAGTGGGCGGTGATGTTATCAACCGGAAGCCCTGCTTCTAACTGCTCAATCAGCCATTTATGAATGCGTATAGCGTTAGGGCTGCGCTTCCAGTCTTCAATCTTAGGTGTCATTTCACTCAAGGCATCGACCACAGGCTTGTTTTGAGATGAAGAGACTTTCTTTTCACCTGCTCGGATAAAGCTGGCCTTTTCTACCTCGGTACTGATCTCGAACTTCTCATAAGAACGCCCTGTTTCACTTTGACCTTTAGCGTGGCCATAAACCCGGGTTCGATATGCAGAGCGACCTTCACCTTCTTTCTTGAATCGGTCATAGCCAATCTCACTATACATATCACGTGAGTGGCGGAACTCCATTAATGGCGTATTGAATATGGTACGGATGCGCTCGTTCGCAGAGTGAGAGTAATAACGACCAACCGCATTAGTGTGGTATTGGTCCGAGATAGGCAAGTCTAAAACGCCATTTGCGACCTCGTTCCCACGTTGGTCCAGGTAAGTCACCATGTCGTCTTTCTGTAACTTTCTCAGCAGGTTCAGTCCATCCAGCACCAAGTCGCGATCAACCAAACATGGAATCGCGTATGGCTTGACGTCATTAAATAGGTCACGGTCATGAGTTTTTAGCTGACCACTGAAAATGACATGCTGCTCTGGTGTGGTTTCAATAACGTCAAACACTGCAGTCTTGAATATTTCCGTTCTACGTCTGCCTGTTGCAATCGCTATCGCTACTGCTAAGTCGAACTTATTCGCCTTATCTTTCTTCTCGATTGACTCTTTCAGCAGGTTCTCCGCCGTTTCCAGTGCGAAATTCGGGTTAACCTTAATCTGGTTCATAACATTGCTATCACGCTTGTCACGGTCCATAGAGGTGCCGATTTTTCTAACCCAAACATAAATAGGCTGGATCAGATAGTAGGCGTGGTGCTCGATGCGGATATCCTGTAGCGCCTTGACTACAGCAGCACGGTTTGGACCTCGGCGCTCATTCTTGTATAGAATTTTCCAGTTGTCTCTCAGAGTCGAAACGTCCATGTCTGGGGACATCAGTTTAGAGAAATCAGGGATGTACTCTTCCAGGTTCTTTGCCGCTTTATCAAGGTGCTTTTCAATAAGGTGGTGAGGCATATTAAGGGCAGTGATCGCATCCTTCCACTCGCGAAGCTTATTCGAGATGCGGTGTGCCTCTTTTACTTCTGCCAGCTTGCGCTTTTCCCCGGTTAGCTTTTTGCTGATATTGGTGAAGCTATAGTGCACCTCACTATGCTGGCCAACACGCACACGCTTTGACTCAATGCCAATACTGCCATCCTTTAAATGACGCTTGACCATCGCACCAAGGCGGTCTGTGATTTGCTTAGGGCTAAGCGTTTTATCCGAGTAAACAGACTCACAAAAGTCCGCTATCTCTTTTTTGGTTGTGTCTTTGTCTCTCATGGTTCCCACCTTACAGAAAATAAATGCACCAGATTTAAAATAAATGTACTACAAGACCAATAAATACTCAATAACTGCACCAGATAAATTAAATGCACCAGACACAAATAAACCAGCGATAAGTGCACCCGATTAAATGTTACTAAGTGCACCAATAATCTAGCTAGATTATTGGTGCACTTAGTAACATTTAAT